>CAJMEO010000012.1 GCA_905212505.1 uncultured Christensenella sp. | reverse complement strand
TATAATTAATTATAACATTTTAATAACGACAAACTTGTTCGTTTGTCGCACACGGCATGCTCCGCTCCCCACACGTGGGGGGCGCGAAGCAATTTTCTTTTTCAAAGAAAATCAAAAAATTTAACTGCGTTAAATTTTTTAATGCCGTGTGCACCACCACATTTTGTGTCTTACATTCAATGCCGTGCGAGAAAATGTATAAAACTTCATAACCAATTCTTTCAAAACTTAAATTCTCGTGCAACAAAAAAACTCTTTAGTATATAAAGAGTTTTTAATATTCTATTGTGTCACCCACTTTGCATAATATGTTTTATTTCCGCTTGTGGTGCTTGAAATTTGTGTTACCGCACTTGTTGAGAAATCACTTGTTTCAAACCAGCCAGCAAAAGTGTAGCCATCTTTAAACATATTTTCGGCTGTTGGCAAAGCAAAAGTTTCGCCATAAACATAAGAAGTTTTTAAAGTGAAATTATTTTTAAACGACCCTTCATTTAGAACATAATTTATTGAATAAGTTCGGGTTTGTTCACTAAATTGAGCAACAAAAGTTGTGTTTTTTGAAATTGTAACTTCGCTTAAATCTGTGTATATTGTGCTGTTGCCATCAATTTTCCAACCGCTGAAAATATATTCTTTTTGCTCAGTTGGGGCTTTTGTTGGCTTTTCTCCAAGATAAGCACAAGTGTTTCCAACAATTTCACCAGTTTGCAAAATTGTGCTTTCGCTTACAAAAGTTACAGTATATTTTTGTGCACTAACCGCTGTTGTTGCATAAAGCACCAAATTTTCGGTGATATTTGTTAATTTTTTGTTTGCAGCATCCAAACTTGAATGGCAATTTCCAGTTTTTGTTATCACAGGATAGCCATTAGGTGAAAAAGCAAAGCCTGTGAAAGTTGTTTCATTTACAGCCGTCATCACAGCATCAGGAATTGTTGCATCGCCACCATAACTTATGCCAGAACTTGAATATGTCGTTCCACTAACAATAAATTGCACATTATATGTTCCAGTTGACTGAACATTATTGATTGCATCAAGTTTTTCTTTAATGTTTTCAAGCGTGGTTTTTGTTGTGTTAGACGCAGATAGGTTTGCAACTTGAATTGCTTCAATGCCAATGTGAATTCCAATCACATTTCCACTGAAATCTGAAGAATAAGTTACGTTTGGCGCAATTTGGCTGTTTGCTTTTGAAATGAAAGTGTAAGTTTTTGAGCTGTCATTAACAATCAATGGTTGATTTGTTGAAGCATCCATAAGATAATAATAATCGCCAATCTTTTCACTCCAATAATAAGCATTATCGCCAACCACTTCAAGTTTAAGATTTGTTATGCTGATTGTTCCAGTGTCAGTGTTGCTGCCTGATCTTATAAATCTGAAAGCAATATATTCATAAGGTCCGTTGCCATTTGGCGACCTATGGCTTTCCGTGAAAGTGAAAGATGCTGTGAATGTGCCTGAAGTTGAAGTGTAATTTTGTTGATAGATTATATCTGTATTATAACTATTTTTTGTTCCACAACCAATTCCACAACCAAGTGTACCAACCACGTCAGACAAGGCATAGTCAAATGTCAATTTATAAGTTTTGCCAACTTCAAGCTTTGTTGATGTGCCAGTTTGTGTGTAATAGCTACCAGACAAAGTTCCGTTATAACTGTTAAAATCAAGAATAGAATCTTTTGTTAATCTAATATTAGCATATGTTCTTTCCGTGCTGTCAGCGGTTGGGCGAAGAACAATAATTAATTTTGTGCATTCTGAAGGTGTTGTGAAAGTTAATGACCCGCTAACAGCGTTGCTATATTTTATAAAAGTTCCATCTTCTTTATAAAACCCAACGGCAACTTCACAGCCACTTGCACTTCGTGTTGCCGAAAAGGTGTAGGAGGTGTTTGGTGAGCATAAAAAGTCAATCCCAATTCCATATCCTCCATTTTTTGATGCAACAGTAATTGAATTTCCTGAAAGGCTGTAACTTACAATATTGAAAGGATACCAATAATTGTTCATCGTGAAGCCAACAAAAATTTGATTTCCTGTTATATTTCTAACCGCTGTGTTGCTTCCATTATCTTCTTTTGTTAAAACCGTTCTTCCACCCAAAGAAAGCAAATTGTTGCCAAGGGTCATGTCTTTATATTTCAAATAATTTGCAACTTCATAATCTGCATCAACAATGTTACAAGAAACAAAGTTGGTTGCAACTGAACCCTTTTCAAGTTGAATTTCATAAGCAACAAATGAACCACTATATGCCCAGTTGCCAAGGCTTATTTCAGACAAGGTTTTTGAAGCGTTTGTTGTGAAAAGGCAACTTGTTGAAGATTTGTTAACTGCGCAACCCTCACTTGTTCCGTCAGAATAATAAAATCTAAAATCGCAAGACGCATTGTTTTGTAAGCCCGTTGGGTCAATTTTGCAACTGAATGTGTAAGGTGTTTTTGATTCGCAAGCAAAACTCAATTTGCTATGATCTTCAGCATATGACACTTGCGGAACATTTATGGCATTGCTGTAATTGTTGTTTATGCTGATGTTTGAATAACCTAACGAAACCGCATTATCAACAAAAGTTTTGGCATTAAACAAGTTCTTACTTTCTTTTACACTTGCGGTGTATTTAGCCCTTATATATGCAGGTTCGCTTGTTGAATCAAGACTGAACTTAACATCGTCGTTCAAAAGATAGTCGCCGGGCTTTAGATTTTCGGAAATGCTTGAAGCAAAATATGAATTTGCTCCAATTTCATTGTTGGCATTTATTTTTATGTCGCCAAAATTCAAACTGTCTGAATAATCTTTCTTGTCACTATAATAAGCAAAAGTTGCCACAATGTTGAGCAAAATAACTAGTGCCAAAAGCACTATTGATGCTATTGAAATTAAATTATATTTCCTTTTACTCACAGCTTTTCCCCTTGATTATATTTTGCGTTAATTTTCAAATATTTATTAATATTTTAATAAAAGCGAAAAGTCTTGTCAAACAATTTTCAACAAATTATAAAAATATACAAAAAAAGCCACAAAAATTTTTTGTGACTTTAACAAATTTGTTTTTTGTGCTCTATTTTATTTTTGCCAAATTAACAGGGTCCATGGTTTCTAAAAACTTATTCAAAAGTTCAACTTTTTCAAAGTCGTGGTCAAGAGTTATTGACAATATTGGAACTTTAACACTTGTTAGGCCCTTTTTTGTGTATTCTCCCATTTGAGTTATTGTTTTATCCCCCTTTGATGGGTCAATTAAATCAACAACCATCACTGGTTGCATGTTTGTTTTCAAAAACACAACAACATCCAAAATGTTGTGTTCAATTTCATTATAAACCACCAAAGAACCATCGGGTTTTACGATAGAACTCATAACAACCTTAGGGAATGCCACATATTCACTTGGAAGTGAGTTTTGAAACACCGCCAAAAATTTAACCTCTTGCTTAGACAAAAAAGGTAAATTTAATTTAAGCCTTGGTTTGTCATCAAACTTAGCTTTTTTGTTTTTTGCAAGTCTTTTTGCTTCCATTTTTTTAATAACAAAATAAACAACACATGCCAAAACCACAAATGTTAACAATATTAAAACAGCCAATAAAGTTTCACTCATATCATTCTCCCAAAAAATTTTTGATATTATATCACACCAAAAATTAAAAATCAATAGGCATTAAAATTTTATAATCGATTTGTTTAATTTTTTACATTACACATAAATTTGCTTGAATTCGCTCAGTTTTTCTATAAAATTTGCCAATCTATTTGCTTTTGTCCAAGATTTTTTAAAAACTCGTTCGCTTTTAAAAAGTGCCCACACCCAAAAAACCCATTATATGCACTAAGTGGGCTTGGATGAGCACACGACAACACGAAATGATTTTTATTTGTTATTTTTTCGCCAATTTTTTTTGCTTGATTTCCCCAAAGCAAAAACACAATGGGGTTTTGTCTTTCGTTAAGCTTTTCAATAATTTTAGATGTCAAAATTTCCCAGCCTTTATCTTTGTGTGAATTTGCCAAACCCTTTCTCACCGTCAAAACCGTGTTTAACAACAAAACACCCTGTTTTGCCCACGAAGATAAATTTCCATTAGTTTTGCTCATCTCAAAGCCAAATTCAGTTTTAATTTCTTTATAAATGTTTTGAAGCGATGGTGGCAAAAGCCCACTTTCAACCGAAAAAGCAAGCCCATGTGCTTGACCTGGCTCATGATATGGGTCTTGCCCCAAAACAACAACTTTTACATTTTCAAACTTCACAAGATTTAGTGCATTAAAAATGTTTTCAGCTTTTGGATATACAGTGAATTTTGCATATTCTTCATCCAAAAACTTTTGAAGATTTTTAAAGTAATCTTTTTCAAATTCTTGCCCTAAAATTTCATACCAGTTTTGTGATAATCTTATCATATGTTCATCCCTTAATTAACTTCTCTTTAAAGTGTTTTTCAATATAATTTTGAATTGTTTTTTCAATTAAAAATCCATTTCCACAAAAGATTTTAATAAATTCCTTGCCTTTTTTTGTGTAAAAATAAATCCCATAATTGCACAAATTTTGTTTAATTATTTCACCAAAATCACAAATTTTTACGTTTTTTAAGCACAAAACTTCGCTTTTTTTATGTAAAAATCCCTTTTTAATAGAGTTGTATTGGTTTTTATGGTATGCTCCCCCAATTGCAAGTTTTCCATCCCAAACACAAGAATAAGACAATTTATAAAGAATTTCAGACAATCTTTCAATAAATTTATTGACGTCATTTTGCTCACTCAAACAAATTCTGTTTTTAAAAAATATTGATTTTAAAATTGTGTTTTGATTTTCTATTTTTACATCTTTTTTCATACAAAATTTTATGCAAAAAAAAGGTTAAAAAGACTATAAATTTTTTTTATTTTTATTTCAAAAAAGAATTTGCATTTGTTGCACAAACCGCACCGTCTGCACATGCTGTTATTATTTGTCTGATTAACTTTTGAGTGCAATCTCCACCAGCAAAAACACCTTCAATATTCGTTTGAAGTTTGTTGTCAACCAAAATATATCCGTGATCGTCAAGGTTGATTTGCCCTTCAAAAATTTTTGTGTCTGGGTCACTTCCAATAGCCAAAAAAACTCCATCAACATTCAAATTTTTAATTTCCCCATCAACATCAACGTCAATCGCACTTAAAGCATTTTCGCCATAAAGTTTTTGAACTTTTGCATTAAACAAAATTTCAATATTATGGTTTTGCTCTATATTTTTTTTCAAACTTTCTTGCAAAATGTTTTGTGCCCTCAAAACTTTTGACCTGTTCAAAACCCAAACTTTTTTGCAAATGCCACCAAGATAAATCGCATCTTCCATTGCGCTGTCGCCACCACCAACAACACAAACAGTTTTGTCTTTAAAAAAATTTCCATCACAAAGAGCGCAAAAACTTATTCCTCTTCCGATAAATTTTTGCTCATTTTCAATTCCAAGCGTTCTTGGTTTTGTTCCACAGCATATAATAACGCTTTTGGCTTTATATTCAGCATTTGCAGTTTTAACAACTTTTTCTTTTTTGGTGAAATCACATGAAACAACTTCATCATTCACAATCTTTAATCCGTTATAGTCGGCTTGCTCATAAAGTTTCATGCAAAAATCAGCCCCAGAAATGTTAGTGTATGATGGGAAATTTTTTATTTCATAGGTGTTAATAACCTGTCCACCCACATTACTTTTTTCAATAATAATGGCATCAAGCCCACTTCTTTTTGCATAAATCCCTGCCGTAATTCCACTTGGTCCACCACCAATAATAATCACATCCAACATATTTTACCTCTTTTTTTATTATATCAAATAACAAAAAAAATACTAAACAAAATTAATAAATTTTATAAAAAACAACCCAAATAATTGGATTGTTTTGTTTTTGAATAAAATTCTATCTTTTGCTGAATTGTGGAGCTTTTCTTGCTTTTTTCAAACCATATTTTTTTCTTTCTTTAACTCTTGCATCTCTTGTTAAGAAACCTGCTTTTTTAAGTTCTGGTTTGTATGTTTCATCAAGAATAACAAGCCCTCTTGCAATGCCGTGACGAATTGCACCAGCTTGACCAGTCAATCCCCCGCCACAAACGTTAACCAAAACATCAACTTTATCTGTTGTGTTTGTTAAAACAAGTGGTTGTTTAACAATTTGTTTTAAAGTTTCTAATGAAAAATATTCATTTAAATCTTTTTTGTTAATTGTAATTTTCCCTGTTCCGTTAGTAACTCTAACACGAGCAACAGAAGATTTTCTTCTTCCAACATTTAAAGGTGCAAGTGTTTTGTCTGCTTTTGCTTTTTTTGTAACTGCCATAATTATCTATTTGCCTCCTTTAAAACTAAAGTTTGTGGTTTTTGTGCTTCATGACCATGATTTGCGTCTTTATAAACAAATAGTCTTTTTAGCATTTGTCTTCCCATATTAGATTTTGGCAACATTCCTTTAACAGCCAAAGTAATTGCAAAATCACTTCTTTCACTCATAAGTTTTGCATAGTTTTCTTCTTTCATATTACCAATATATCCAGTGTGATGACGATACATTTTTTGTTCTAATTTTTTGCCAGTTAATTTAACATCGTTACTATTAATAATAATAACATAATCCCCAGTGTCAACGTGTGGTGTGAATGTTGGTTTGTTTTTTCCACGAAGAATTGCTGCAACTTGACTTGCTAGTCTTCCCATTGGAATGTTTGTTGCATCAATAACATACCATTTTCTTTCCACAGTTGAAGGATTTGCCATATAAGATTTCATAATTCCTCCAAAATTTTTGTGATTTTCAACTTATTTTAAGGGGCTAATTCAAAATAAATTTTAATACTAGCCTATTTTACAACTAAACAACACAATTGTCAAGCGAAAAATTAAAATTATTTTCAAATTTATCGCTAAATTTTTAGTTTTATTTTGTCAAACTAAACATAAATTATTGGTTAAAATTATTTTCTTATTAAAATCGTTTCTTTTATTAAGTTTTATTTGTTATAATTATATATAAATGGGTAAAAATTATTAAATAGGAGTTTTTTATGAATATCTTTGCTACTATAAGTTTAGTGATAAGCATTATGATGCTCGCCTTTGTGGTGATTGGCGTTTTATATGGCTTAATTGTTGGTTTCAAAAAAAGTTTGGCAAGCGGAATTTATAATCTTGTTCTTGTTATTGTTTTGATAATAGTAACAAGTTCTCTCACCACAATAGTATTACAATTTGACATAACAAGTTTTAATCTTCAAGCAAATGGAACCGTCTGTGCAACACTTGGTGATTATATAATTGCTTTAATAGAGTCTAATGCTGAAATTGCAAATGCAATTACAACATATCCAAATTTAAAAGATGTTATATTAACACTTCCAAGTTTGATAGCTTCACCTTTTATTTTCGTGATATTGTTTTGGGCAATCAAAATTGTTGTGTTTATAATTTCTTTACCAATAAATTTAATCGTTATGATTTGCAAAGCACACAAAAAGAAACCTGTTAATGCTCAAGGAAAAGTTATAAAACCAAAAAAACGTCGTCTTTTGGGCATGGCTTGTGGTCTTGTTATTGGCTTGATTGCAATTTTTGCAACAATGGTTCCTCTTTTTGGGCTTGGAAGCGCAGTTATGAAATTAAATGATATAAAAATGAGTGGAAGCACTGCCAGCATTATGCTTTATGCCGACAGTGGCGAAAACACTAATGAAAAATCATTATTAGACACACTTTTGGGCGAAGAAACAAGCAAGGCTATTGTTGAAACATACAAGGGAAATGTCGGAATTAATATCACAAGAATTATAGGCATGGAAGCAATTGGAAACACGGCTTTTAACACTCTAACAAAAACAAAAATAAACGGAACTGAAGTTAAACTGCTTGATGATTTAACAACAGTTATGATGGTTTATCAAGATATGTTAGATATCCAATCATATTTTGATAAAGAATCGCTAACTCAAAAAGAAATGCAGGAATTTCTAGACAAAACAGACAATATTATTAACAAAGTTTTTGAAGTTAAATTTTTAACTGCTGTTGGAAACACAGTGCTTCCGATTGTAATTGATCAGGTTTTAAATAATGAAGATCCAAATTCCCTTATTCAACTTCCTGAAGAAATAAAAAATGACGAAGTTAAAAAATATTTAATAACGCATGCTTTAAATGTTTTACAAAATTATGATTTTAGTTTGATAAAAACAATTCTAAACAGCACCCTTTCAAGTTTGAAGGTTGTTAATAATAACGGAATTTTAACACCTGTTTATAACTCTATTAAATCTAACACAAATTTAAAAACCAACGATTATCTAAATTTGATAAAGAACACAGAAGAAGATTTTGCATCAACGTTAATTAATCCTATAATCAGCCTTGATTTCGTGAAAGATATTTCACCAGTTTTAGTTGATGGTGCATTCTCTGGCTTGTTTAAAGCTTTGGGGAAAACCTATGTTAGCAATGAAATAACCAAAGAAAAAGCAACAGATTATATTTCAAATCTTGTTTCAAATGCAATTAATGGCATTAAAACATTAGATTTGAACAGCAATATGTATATCACAAAAAATTCATTTAGTTATGTTGGCAAAATTTTAGATTCATTTAAAGACCCTGAAATTTTATCTAATCAACAATATTCTGACTTACTAGATGTTGTTAAAAGCGAACTTAAAAATAGTTTGGGCTCATTAACAATAAATCTTAACAATGTAATTGACAACCTAAGTGATGTTGATGTTTGGGAAACCGAGTTAAATCAAATTTCAAAATCTTTTGACGAAATTAAATATTTCTATAACGAAATCAAATCTGGAATCAATTTAGAAAAGATTGATTTCACAAAATTGGGCAAAATGTTTGACAACTTTGAACTTACCAAATTATTTGGTGGTGAAATAAGACCAATTTATAACGACATTCTTGAAAACAATAAAAGCAACTTATCTGATTTTGCTGGCGCCCTTGACATTTTGAAAATTTCTGATACAGACCTAACCAATGCAAGCCTAACAAAAGTTGAGTGGGAAAAAGAGTTAACAAGTCTTCAACCATTAATTAAGGAATTGTTAAATTTCAAAAATATTAATCTAACAACCGATAACAAAGCAAACGCAGAAAAACTTATTGAAATTTGCAAAAAATTTGATGCTGTTGAGCAAGATGAAAATAGCAAAATTTTCAGCAAAAAAATGCAACCTCTATTGATTGAAGCATTAACTATCGCAAAAAATCAAGATGTGGCAAATACATTGTTCTATGAAAATATCATAGCAAGAATAAATAATCGTGCTTCCAATGAAACTCTAACCTATTGTGTTGAAAAAGGCTGTATAACTTATGCTGTTAATAAGGCAATAAGCGAAGCTACTACCGAACATGGAATTAAAACTGCTCTTGAAAATTCAAGAAACTTTATAATTGAAAACAACACTATTCAAAAATTGTTTGATAGCATGGATGTCATTAACGCTGAAATTGAAAGTCTTGAAACTTTAAACCCTTCAGATATTCAATCTGTTGACATAATTGCCTTGTCATCAAGTTTGAATAAAATAAAAAATACAGGCTCATTCCCTGTGATGTTCACAAACAAAATTTTAAGCAATATATTAAGCGAAGTTGATTATTCAAGCATTCCAGAAGGAAGCGAAAAAACAGCAATCACTAATTATATTTCTGAAAAGAAAGCATTGCTTGAAAATGAAAGCACTGTAATTGACGATAATTCTTATCTTAACATTTTGCAAGGGCTTAAAGATTTAATCCCAACCGTATAAAACAAAAATCCACTGCTTTAAAAAGGAAATTCGAAAGAATTTCCTTTTGCTTTTAGTGGATTTTTTGTTTT
>CAJMEO010000011.1 GCA_905212505.1 uncultured Christensenella sp. | reverse complement strand
GTAAATAGCATAATATATATAATATTTTATATAGCATAATTTATCCTTTTTAATTAAAATTTTTATTTTAAATTTAAATCGTTTGAAAGTTTTTTGTTATACTCTCTTTTATATGAAAAGAAAAACAAAAAAATTTGATTAATCTAGTTTTAAATTTTTTATTATCTCGTCAACGGTTTCTTCAATCGTTAGATTTGAACTGTCGATCACCACTGCATCTTCTACAATCTTTAGTGGGGCAAGTTCTCGGTTTTGGTCAATTTTATCTCGGTTTTGAATATCTCGTTCAATTTTATCAATTGGAATTTGTTTGTTATATTGCTCATATCTTCGTCTTGCTCTTTCTTGAACAGACGCTGTTATAAAAAATTTATTTTTGCAATCTTTCAAAACAATGCTAGTGATATCTCTCCCATCAATTATTATATTCCCTTTTTGGGCCAAATCTGTTTGAATTTTTCTGACGAACTCTCTAACCATTAAGTTTTGTGAAACAAAACAAACCATGTTTGAGATTTCATTAGTGTTTAAAAGATTTGTTACATCAATATTATTTAGAAATATTTTTTGAATGAAATCTTCAAATTCAACTTTTATGTTAATCTGTTTTAAAATTTTTTGAATTTCAGCCTTATTATTGTTTACAAACAAATTCACATCAATTGAATTTTGCTTGCAAAACAAAGTTATCGCTCTGTAAAGAGCCCCACTTGATAAATGATTGATATCTAATCTTTTTGCAAGTTTGTCGCAAATTGTTGTTTTGCCAC
Organism: uncultured Christensenella sp.; assembly: GCA_905212505.1. Taxonomy (GTDB): domain Bacteria; phylum Bacillota; class Clostridia; order Christensenellales; family UBA1242; genus UBA7868. The sequence goes on along the minus strand of CAJMEO010000011.1, from coordinate 9,238 downwards.
TTGCACTTGGGCCATCAACAGCAATAACTATGCCGTTCAAAAAAATTTTAAGTTCTTTAATAATTTCATCAATGTTGTCAATGCTCATGAATTTTGCTTTTGGCATGGCTTTAAACCAGGTTATTTGCCTTTTGGCATAGTTTCGCGAATCCTGTTTGATTTTTTCTTTAACTAAATCCAATGTTTTATGCCCTTCAAAATAATCAAAAAATTCTGAATATCCAATGGCTTTCATGCTTTGATGTTCTTTTGTTAGGTTATATTTTTTAATCACATTTTTAACTTCATCCAACAGCCCTTCATCAAACATTTCATCAACACGCTTATTTATACGATCATATAAAACTTTTCTGTCACAATTTAAAACAATAAGTTTATAATCATACTCTGAAACTAATTCGTCTTGTTTAAATTCTCCAATAGTATCAATGATTTCTAAACTTCTTATAACACGCTTAACATCATTAGGATGCAACAAACTTGCGCGCTTTGGGTTTTTTTGTTTTAAAATTTCATAAACAAATTCATTTCCGTTTTCGTTTGCTAAATTTTTGTAATATTCCCTTATTTTTTCATTTTTTACCGTGCTAGAAAACGAATAGGGAAACAATAAACTTTTCATGTAAAGCCCCGTTCCGCCAACCAAAATAGGAACTTTGTTTTGCTGATATGCTTTTTCAATTTCGCGTTTTGCTAAATTAACATAGTCAGAAACACTAAACTCTTCATTAGGGCAAACAACATCAATTAATGCATGTGGATATAATTCTTGTTCTTTTTTTGTTATTTTTGCTGTGCCTATATCCATGTCTTTATATATTTGCATACTATCACAAGAAATTAAATATCCATCAAACTCGTCTTTGCACCTTAAACTCAACTTCGTTTTGCCAACTCCCGTTGAGCCCCCAATCAAAATCAACTTTTTTTTCATTAAACTATCCTTTTAAACCATTTTTCAAGTTCGGTTTTTGTTATTTCAACAACCGCAGGTCTTCCGTGAGGACAAGACAAGGTCATGTTGTTTTTTTGCATTAAATTTAAAAGCATTTCAATTTGCTTATTATCAAGTTTATCTCCTGCTTTTATTGATGCCTTGCATGCCTTTTGAGACAATTTTTCTTTAAGCAAGTTTTCGGTTGATAATTTTTTTAGGCTTAACAAATCTTTCAAAATATCTTCAAAAAAACTTTTAAGGTTTATGTCCCCAATAATGCTTGGAACTGTTGAAACTTTAAAACAATTTTGCCCAAACAAACTTATTTCAAATCCTAGTGAAGAAATTAAATCAATTTTTTCTTCCAAAAACTCAGTTTCAAGTGTGTTTGTTTCAAAAATGTAAGGAACAAGCAAAGGTTGAATTGATAAATTTTTGTTTTGAATTTCATTAATCAATCTGTCATAGTTCAGTCTTTCATGACAAGCATGTTGGTCAAAAACAAACATTGAACTGTCTATTTCAATCAAAATATATGTGTTAAACAACACGCCCACAACTTTATAATTTAAAGATTTGATATTATCAAAAATTTGCTGTTTTGTTGCAAAATTTTTTGAATTTTTGTTATTATTTTGTGAATTTTCACCAAAATTTTCATTTAAAAGATTAACTTCAACAATGTTTTGATTTGCCTCTTCAAGCATATGTGATGATAGAACTTTTTCTTGCTCTCGTTCAACTTGACGCTTTATCACCTTAGACATAATTTCAGATTCACAAAACATATCTTTTTGGTCAGTTAATTTTTCAAATTTTTTATAAACTTCATTTTCGGTTTCAAGCAATTGTTTGTTTTGCTTTTCTGCTTCAAAAGAATTTTGAATTGATTGATTATTGTTTTCAAAATTGTTTTCTGAAAAACTTTTTCCAACAAAATCGTTATGTGTGTTTAATTCTTTAATTGGCTTTTTAAGATTATTATCATCAAAAATGCTGACTTGTTTTATATCCGTTTCTGTCATCAACGCTTTTGAAATTGCTGTATAAAAATATCCATAAATTTTTTGAGTGTTTTCAAACTTAACATCAAGTTTATTTGGATGGACATTAACATCAACACTCTCTGTTGGCAAATCAAAATTTAAAACAAACATTGGAAACTGCCCTTTCATTAGCAAATTTTCATAAGCATTTTGAACACAAGTTGATATTAAATTGTTAACAACATATCGGTGATTAATAATCAGCGTTTGATATGTTCGATTTGATTTTGAATTGCTTGGCTTTGAAATGTAGCCATAAATATGAATATTTTCAATGCTATAATCAACTTTAATAAAATTTGAAATTGCTTCTTTTTTGTAAACCACATATAATGCATCTTCAAGATTTGTGCCACTTGATTTATAAATTAAATTTCCGTCAACAACATAAGAAAACTTTATTTGTGGATTTGCCAAAATATATCTGATTATTAAGTTTGTAATCTCGCTTTCTTCGGTTTTGGGTTTTCGCAAAAATTTCTTTCTTGCGGGTATGTTATAAAATAAATCAGCAGTCTCAATAATAGTGCCATTATTCATTGCAACATCGCCAAAATCTTTAACAATTCCGCCGTCAATTACAATTTGTTTCCCTTCAAAAAAATTTGATTGTTTTGTTTGCATTTTTAGTTTTGTAACTGATGCAATTGACGACAACGCTTCACCTCTAAAACCTAATGTTGCAATATTATAAAGGTCGTCAACATTCTTTATTTTGCTGGTTGCATGAATTATAAAAGCCGATTTTACATCGTCAGGATGAATTCCACAACCATTGTCTACAACCCTAATTTTGTCAATCCCACCATTTTCAATTTCAATCAAAATTTCTGTTGCGTTTGCATCAAGAGAATTTTCAACAAATTCTTTAACAATTGATGCTGGCTTTTCAACAACTTCACCAGCAGCAATTTTGTTAAATACGCTTTCATCTAATATGTTTATTCTGTTCATTATAAACTTTCCTTTAAATTATTTAAAATAGAAAATGCTTCAAGGGGGCTGATTTTGTTAAGGTCTATATCTTTCAAAATGTTAATCACTTGCAAATCCTTAACGCTAAATCCGCTGTTTATGGCTTCATTTTTAACAACATCTTTTTCTTCAAGTTTTGAAAGCACTTTTTTGCTGTTTTCAATTATTTCATTTGGAAGCCCCGCAAGACTTGCAACTTCAATGCCAAAACTTTTGTTAGCACCACCTCTAACAATCTTTCGCAAAAACATGATTGAGCCATTTATTTCTTTAACCGTAATTCTATAATTCTTAACTCCTTCAAGTTTTCCTTCAAGTTCGGTTAATTCATGATAATGTGTTGAAAATAATGTTTTTGCCCTTAAATGCTTGCTTAAATATTCAGTTACTGAATAGGCTATTGAAAGGCCATCATAAGTTGCTGTGCCCCTTCCAACCTCATCAAGCAAAATTAAACTTTTGTTTGTTGCATTTGCCAAAATGTTTGCAACTTCGGTCATTTCAACCATAAAAGTGCTTTGCCCATACAATAAATCGTCACTTGCACCAATTCTTGTGAAAATTCGGTCTGTTAATGAAATTTCAGCCATTTTTGCTGGAACAAAACTTCCAATATGGGCAAGAAGCGTGATCAATGCAACTTGACGCATGTATGTGCTCTTTCCTGCCATGTTTGGTCCGGTTATTATCATTGTGCGGTTTTCGGAAGCGTCTAAAAGTGTGTCATTATCAATAAACTCGCCTTTTTTCAACAATTTTTCAATGATTGGATGACGACCATTTTCAATTTTTATATGTTCTAGGCTTGAATTTATAGTTGGTTTAACATAATCATTTTCAATTGAAACTACACTTAAACTGATTAGAGCATCAAGCATCGCAATGGCTTTGCTGGTGTTTTGCAGTTTTGAAACTTCAAAGCCTAATCTTTCACGAAGACCTAAAAATAATTCAATTTCACGCTTCAAAGCCTTTTCTTTTGAATTTAAAATTTTATTTTCAAGTTCTTTTAGTTCTTGAGTGTAATATCTTTCAGCATTTGTTAAAGTTTGCTTTCTGATGTATCTGTATGGAACCAAATTTTTTTGACTGTTAGTTACTTCAAACAAATAGCCAAAAACTCGAGAATACTCAACCTTCAACCCTTTAATGCCTGTCAATTCTTTTTCTGTTTCAAGCAAATCGTTTATTGATTCAGAAACATGGGTTGACAAGTTTTTGTTTTCGTCAAAGTCAGCATCAAAACCTTTTTTGATATAGCCTCCATCCTTATAATTCACTACATCAACTTTATCATCAAGTGCATTATCTAAAATTTGATAAATTTGAGAAAAATCGTCAATTTTCTGACAAATTTCTTTTAAAAGACTTGTTTTGAATCCTTCAAGTTTACTTTTTAATTGAGGTATCAATTTTAAACTATTTTTTATTGAAACACATTCTCTTGGATTGATAGAATTATAACTTATTTTTCCAGCAAGACGTTCTAAGTCACACACAGACTTTAAAATTTCGGTTATTTCATCTCTTAAACTAAGATTATGATTTAATTCCTCAACGCTATCAAGCCTTTTGTTGATTAACTGCTCATTGAAAAGTGGTTGTTCAATAAAATTTCTTATCATTCTTCCACCCATGCAGGTTGAAGTTCGGTCTAGAAGCCACAAAATTGTTCCACGTTTTTTGCCTTCTTTGTTTGTTACAAGTTCAAGATGCTTTCTTGTGTTGGCATCTAAATACATATAATCTTTGCTGTAATAATATTTTATGTTGTTTATATGATTTAAGGCACGTTTTTGTGTTTTAAACAAGTATGAAAACAAAGCCCCAATGCAAATTAATTGATTTTTGTTTGTAACTTCAAAAACTTTATAGTTTTCGGTTTTAAATTGCCTGTAAAAAATTTCTTCACTATTTTTTAGATTAAAATCTTCCCCATCAAGGCAATTAAAATTTGGGACGTTTGAATATTTTACTGCCGACATATTCAAACTTTCAAGTTTCATTTGGTCATTGCAAATAATTTCTGCGGGATTTATCATAACCAAAAAATCATTTAAGGCTTGCAAACTAGTTTCGGTTGTTATATAAAACTCACCAGTTGAAATGTCGGTGAAAGCAATTGAATAATCCTTGTTATAATAAATGCACGCGATATAATTATTCTTTTTTTGGTCAAGAATTTCATCTTCCATTATTGTTCCCGGCGTTACAATTCTAACAACATCTCTTTCAACAAGTTCGCGACTGTTTTCTGATGGTTCTGTTAATTGTTCACAAATTCCAACCTTATAGCCAAGTGACAACAAACGTTTAAGATAAATATCGCATGCTTTTGCAGGAACACCACACATTGCAACTTTGTTTTCAAGCGAACAGTTTTTGCTTGTTAGTGTTAAATCTAAAACCTTACTGCACAAAACGGCATCTTCATCAAAAAGTTCATAAAAATCACCAAGACGATAAAACAAAATTACATCTTTATATTTTTCTTTAAGTAAAAAATATTGTTTCATCATGTTTGAAGCATTCTTTTTGTCTTTTTCTGAAAAAATATAAATATTGTTTTCTTCCATAAGTTCTCCTATTTTACACACACTAAATATTTTAAACTTAATTGCAAAGATTTAAATGATTTTTAAGTGGATTTAAGTTTTTTTATTATTTCGGATTTTTATCCTTCAAAAGTTCTTTTTCTAAGTTCAAAACTTTGTTAACTCTTTCATTTTTAATTTCTTGTGGAACTTGATTTTCCATTTTTTCGGCCTTAGTGCCTGTTCTTACAGAATACATATAAGCAAAAATGCCATCAAATTTCACTTTTTTGACAAGCTCTATTGTTTGATTAAAATCTTCTTCTGTTTCGCCCGGAAAACCAACAATCAAATCGGTTGTAAGCCTTACATTTGGAATTTTTTCTTTTATATAATCTACAATTTCAAGATAATGTTCAATTGTGTATTTTCGGTTCATAAGCTCTAAAATTTTGTTACTTCCGCTTTGAACTGGCAAATGAATTTCTTTACTTAATTTTTTATTACTTGCAATTGTGTCAACAACATCTTTGCTTAAATCTTTAGGATGACTTGTCATAAATTTGATTTCAAAATCACCATCAAGCAAGGCTAAAGTTTTTAACAAATTATTGAAATTAACATTTTCATCTTCAATATCATTTCCATAACTGTTAACGTTTTGACCAAGAAGGGTTATAGTTTTATATCCTTCACCAATCAATTTTTTAACCTCATCTATAATTTCATCAAAATTTCGGCTTCTTTCTCTTCCTCTAACAAAAGGCACAATGCAATAAGAACAATAGTTATTGCATCCATAAATAATGTTCACATACGCGTTTGTTTTGTCATCGCGAACAATGTTTGTTTGTTCAGGCATCAATCTATCATCACTGCAAAATTCAATAACTCTTTTTTGACCATTAAGTTTTTTCTGAACAAAGTCTTTAAATTGATGCAAGTTGTGCGTGCCAAAAATAATGTCAACAAAAGGATATACTTTTTCAAGTTTTTCCACTCTATCTTTTTGTTGAGTCATGCACCCACAAACGGCAATAATTAAATTTTTGTTTTTCTTTTTAAGTGGTTTTAGTGCACCAATATTTCCAAACGCTCTGTCTTCTGCCCCTTGACGAATGCAACAAGTGTTAAAAACTATAATGTCGGCATCTTCTTTTTTGTCAGTTTTTTCAAATCCAAGTTCTTCAAGCATTCCACAAAGTTTTTCACTTTCGTGAATATTCATTTGACAGCCATAAGTTATAACTAAATATTTTTTATCCATGATTTTATTATACACATTTTTTATATATTTTTCAACATAATTTTATATAAAAAACTAATACTATAATTATGAAAAAAATTTTAAAAATAAGTTTTGTAACTTTTTTAAGCATTTTGTTTGTGGGTTTAATTACTTTCAGCATAATTTTGCATGGAGCAATTAAAAGCGCAAGCAACGAGAATTTTGACAAAAATCTTTTGATTGCCGCAACAAGCAAAATTCAAATTTTTGACAAAGACAATAACCCTATTGAAAGTGATTATTTAAACAGAATTATTGATTTTGAAAATCTCCCAGAATATGTCAAAAATGCTTTCATTTCAATTGAAGATAAACAATTTTATTCGCATAAGGGGTTAAACTATAAACGAATTATCAAAAGCATGATAAACAACATAAAAAGTGGTTATCTGAAAGAAGGCGGTTCAACCATAAGCCAACAACTGATTAAAAACACACACTTAAGTGGAGAAAAAACTTTTGAACGTAAAATTAAAGAAATTGCACTCACAAAAAAACTTGAAAAAAACTTCAGCAAAGATGATATTTTGGAAACTTATCTTAATGTGATTTATTTTGGAAATAACTCTTATGGCCTTGAAAATGCAAGTTTAAGTTATTTTAACAAATCTTCTTGTGACCTTAGCATTAATGAAGCGGCAATCTTGGCAGGGGTTATTAAAGCACCCACAAAATATTCGCCAATTTTGAACCCAGAAAATTGCATTAAACGAAAAAATTTAGTTTTGAAAGAAATGTTTGAAGATGGATATATTTCGCTTGAAGAATATAATGAAAATGTTGAAAAAGGAATTGAATTAAATTTATCACAAAACACAATTAAAAACATATATCATCAAGCAGTTATTGAACAGGCTGAACAAATTTTAAATATGAATGAAATTGATATGAAAACTCAAGGAGTTAAAATATATACATATTTAGACCAAAAACTGCAAGAAAATTTAATAAATATCGTAAACGATTCTCAATTTTACCATAAAAACAAATATGGCAACACTGCAGATAGTTGTGCGGTTGTTATAGACAACCAAACTGGTGGCATAAACGCTTTTTATGGAAAATGTGATTACAATTTAACAAAATTAAAACGTCAACCTGGTTCAACCATAAAGCCAATTTTGGTTTATGCTCCGGCGCTTGAAGATGGGAAAATATGCCCAGAAGCTCAAATTTTGGATGAAAAAATAAACATTGACGGATACTCCCCAAAAAATGTAGGCGGAATTTATCATGGCTATGTTAGCATTCAAGAAGCTATTGAGCAATCTTTAAATATCCCAGCAGTTAAATTAATGCAACAAGAAGGCATATCACGATGCAAAAATTTTGCAAAAAATGCTGGAATAAATTTTGATGGCGAAGCCGATAATTACGCTTTAGCCCTTGGCGGATTTAAGTTTGGAACAAATCTTGTTGAGTTAACAAACACTTTCATTCCTTTTTCTCAACACGGAAATTTTGTTAAAGCTAGTTTTATTAAACAAATAGATTTTTATGGTGGAACAATTTATAAAAATTTAGAAAACAAAACCAAAATTATGAGTGATGAAACAGCATACTTGATGACAAAAATGTTAATATCTGGTGCTCAAAAAGGGACAAGCATGAGATTAAAAAGCCTTCCTTTTGAAGTTGCCGGAAAAACAGGCACTGTTGGAATTCCGGGCACAAATCTTAACACAGATGTTTATTCTTGTGCCTACACGCAAGACAAAACTTGTGGAGTTTGGCTTGGAAACACAACTTTAAAGAAAGAATTTAACTTGGAAGGATGCAACAATGGCGGAACATATTGCACATCAATGTTAAAAAGTGTTATGGAAATAAGTTTTGATAAAACTCATAGCACTAATTTTGACCCTGCCCCAAGTGGCATTGAAAAAGTTAATATTGATGAAACTTGCTTAGAAGATGAACATGTGCTTAAGATTGCGGGCGAAAATACTCCTCCAATTTATAAAAAAACTATTGAAATTAATAAAAAATTTAATAATTTAGAAATTAGTTCTTCATATTCTAACCCTGCCCCGGTTGAATTTGAAATTAAAATTATAAATCAAAAACCAAAAATATCTTTTGAGGCAAAAAAATATTTAATTTATAAAATAATGAGAGTTGAAGAAGACCAAACAAAATGTTTGGAAACATTCAAAAACAAAAAAGGCAAAATTGAGTTTGTAGATGACTCGGCAGAAAGTGACGTGTTTTATGACTATTACATTGAATGTTATGCTTATAACTATTCCACTTTTTCCCCAAGTGCCAAAAGCCGAAGTGAATTTAAAAAAGTTATTATTTTGTGATAAAATTAATAAAACTTTTATGCAAACAATTAAAAATGTTTAAATGTTTTAAGCAAAAAACACTATTCAAAGAAGTGCACACTTTTTAACCACTTCTTTAGATAGTGCTTTTTATTTATAACAAAATTTTTATTATTTTTAAAAATTTCTGA
>CAJMEO010000010.1 GCA_905212505.1 uncultured Christensenella sp. | reverse complement strand
AAAATATTTAAAAAATCATTTTGTGGCTTGTTTTTACAGCCTAAAGACAATCACAGCAAAGCAAAAAGAAAATGCTTTTGAAGTTATTATGAGTTTGTCATTAACTGATGCTGAAATTGAACATGTTAAGCAAAAAATTGAAGAATTTTTAAGAAATAGATATTTTTATGGTTTTGAAATAGTTTGCAATAGGTCGTCAGTCGGTCAAGAAGGGCTTGTTGAACATAAAAATGAGATTTTAAATAATTTGCTTGACCCAATTATGATAAACAAAATGAAGGTTAATAAAGTTGAAAACATTATTGGCGAAATTCAAGATACAAGCTGTTATCCTTATGAATATTATAAAAATCCTGAAGAAAATATTTTTTTGTGTGGGAAATTAGAGAAGATTGAAGAAGTTGAATTTACAAAAAAAGATGGTCAAACCAAGGGTGTTCGTTTTGCTTTAACAGTTAGGTGCTTAGACAAAGTTTTTAATGCAAGTTTTTTCCCTTCAAAAAAGAATTTGGAAATTGCAAAAACAATTGAAAGCGGAATTGAAATTATTATGCAGGGCAGTTTAGATAACTTTAATAACTCTTTAAGTTTTAAGGTTAAAAATTTGGCAAAGTGTGTAATTTGTGAATATGAAAAACCAAAAAAAGAAATAAATAGGGAATATGGCAACTATCGCTATGTTCATCCAAAAGAGTATGTCGAAATAAATCAAGCGAATTTGTTTGATAGTTTAGTTCAGAAAGATTATTTGCAAAACAACGAATTTGTTGTGTTTGACCTTGAAACGACAGGGCTTGATTACAAAACAAACAACGTAACAGAAATTGGTGCAGTTAAAATTAAAAATGGCAGAATTGTTGAAACCTTTTCAAGTTTTGTTAATCCAAAACAACCAATTAGTTCTGAAATAACAAGGTTAACAGGAATAACAAATGATATGGTTAAAGATGCACCGCTTTTTGAAGATGTTTTGCCTGATTTTTATAAATTCACAAAAAATTCAATTTTGGTTGGGCAAAATATTCAATTCGACTTTGGATTTATTGATTATTATTCAAGACAAATTGATTATATTTTTTCAAACAAGATGGAAGACACAATGAATATTGCCAAAAAACATATCTTTTTGAGAAATTATAAACTTAAAACAATAAGCGAAGCGTTAAGTGTTCCATTAATTAATGCACACCGAGCAATTAATGATGCCTTAGCAACAGCAAAAGTTTTTATAAAATTAATTGAAAAATTTTATTAAAATTGTTGCAAAATATGTTTGTATATGTTAAAATGTTATTACTAAGTTAGGAGTGGGCAAAAAGGTCCGCTCCTAATTGTTAAAAAGGTAGGTTATGAATAAAGAAAAATTAATAGCAGATGTTACAAATTTGTCGAAGCCCATTGTTGAAAAACTTGGCTATGAATTTGTTGAAGCAACTTATGAAGAAGTTGAAGGAGAAAGATACATTACAATTATTATTTACAGTGAAAAAGGCATAACATTTGATGATTGTAAAATTGTGTCTAAAGCACTAGATGAGCCTCTTGACGAGTTGAATCCAACAAATGACCTTAGTTACAGCCTTAACGTTTCAAGTCTTGGGCTTGATAGACCTTTAAAAACAAAAAGAGATTTTGAAAGGTATATTGGCAAAGAAATTGAAGTTTACATTCAAGGCAAAAAAAATATTTGTGTGGTTTTGAGTGTTAACGATGATGAGGTTGTGCTTAAAATTAAAAACACAACAAAAACTATTAAATTATCTAATATTATCAAGGCAATGCCTTATATCAAATTTTAGGAGGATTAAAAAATGATAAGCAAAGATTTTTTTCAAGCATTAGACGACTTGGAAAGGGAAAGAAAAATTAGTAAGGAAAGTTTTGTTAAGGCGCTAGAAACCGCATTAACAAGTGCATATAAAAAACATATTGGTGAAGCAAAACTTGCAAGTGTTAAGTTAAATCCTGAAAAAAACACAATCAAGATTTATTCTTATAAAGAAGTTAAAGAAGTTGTTGAAGACCCAGATAAAGAAATAAGTCTTGAAGATGCAAAAAATATTAAAAAGTCATATAAAGTTGGCGACCTTGTTGAAAAAGAAGAAACACCAAAAGATTTTGGAAGAATTGCTGCTCAAACAGCAAAACAAGTTGTTATGCAGAAATTACGTGAACTTGAAAGAGAACGTATGATTGGAGAAATAACAGAAAAAGAAGATGAAATTGTAACAGGTGTTGTTAGAAGAATTGAAGGTAAAAATGTTTTTGTTGAAATTGGAAATAATGGTTTAGAAGCCATTATGCTTGAACAAGACCAAATTAAAGGTGAAAAATATTACATTAACACAAAAATTAAAGTTTATGTTAAAAAAATAAAAGAAGACGATATGAAATCACCAGTTGTTCAAGTTTCAAGAGCTAATGCTGGATTTGTAAGAAAAATGTTTGAACTTGAAGTTCCTGAAATTCAAAGTGGTGAAGTTGAAATTAAAGGAATAAGTCGTGATGCTGGCGTTAGAACAAAAATTGCTGTTTATTCTCCAAATGAAAACATTGATGCTGTTGGGGCTTGTGTTGGTAACAGAGGAATGAGAATCAACACTATTGTTAATGAACTTAATGGTGAAAAAATTGATATCATTTTGTGGTCTGATGACCCACTTGTGTTTGTTGCAAGGGCATTAAGTCCTGGAAAAGTTAACTCAGTAAGTTATATTGACGAAAAAACAACAAGAGCAATTGTTCCAGACGATAAGTTGTCACTAGCTATTGGTGCGGGCGGAATAAATGTTAGACTTGCAGCGAAACTTGTTGGCATTAAAATTGATGTTAAAGCCGAAAGTAGTAAGGAAGAAAAACCTGTTGTTAACACTTTTGAAGACCTTCCAACAGATTTAGATGATATGTTTAAGGATTAATATGAAAAATGAAAGAACCTGCATTGCTTGCAGACAAAAATTTGACAAAACAAAGGGGAATTTGACAAAAATAACCAAAACTGATGGTGAAATTTTTGTGGGTGAAAATAAATTTGGCAGAAGTTGTTATGTTTGCACAAATTTTGAATGCATAAACAAAACAATAAAAAATAAACTAATTAACAAAGCGTTTAAGTGCAATGTTAATCAACAAGTTTATGACAAACTAGAAAAAATTAAGGGGTTATATGATAAATAAAGAAGAAAACAACAAAATTGAGAATATCAAAAATTTGGAAAATTTGAGGTTAGAAAAAGTTGTTGAAAAGAGTATATCTGAACTTAGAAAAGCTAAAGATAGTTTGGAAATTTTTTGTGGCAAATTGGCCGAAAAATTTAATTCTATTAAAGTTGCTCAAATTGAAGAAGCAAAAGAACTTGAGCGTCAAGAAAAAGAACGCCAAAAGGCAATATTAGAGCAACAAAAAATTCAGAAGCAACAAAATGAAAATAAAAAGCCTTTTGAAAGAAAATTTGATAAAACCGTTAGGCCTTTAAACAATGAAAGACCTTTTAATAATGAAAGACGCTTTAACAACGATAAGCGTGGTTTTAACATGTCATTTAATAAAGGCACAAATGGTGGAACGTTTAATAGAAATAACAACATAAATGCTCAAAAACCTTTTAATAAATCTGGCGTAAAATCCTCTGGAAAAACAAGTTATATCGAACCTTTAATTGATTTGAAAGACAAAGAACGCACAAGAGTTAAGAAAAAACCCGTTGAGCAAACACAAGAAAAGAAAACTTTAAACAAAAAAGCTCAATTCAAAATGAATTTGGTTAATGACGATTTGAATGAAAGTGAAAGCGTAAAATACAGACGCGTTAAAACAAAAAAAGAAAAAGTTCAAGAGCAGGTTATTACGGTTATTGATAAAGCCGTTATGGACACTGAAACAATTAGCGTTAAAGATTTGAGTGAAAAAATTGGAAAACCAGTTGCAGAAATTGTTAAGAAATTATTTATACTTGGCATAATGAGCACAATTAACAGTTCAATTGATTTTGATACTGCAGAACTTGTTTGCAGTGAACTTGGTGTTACACTTGAATATAAAAAGCCAGAAACATTTGAAGAAAAACTAAGCAAGATGATTGGAGAATCAAACCAAGGTAATATGGTTAGAAGAGCCCCTGTTGTTACTGTTATGGGACACGTTGACCACGGAAAAACTTCACTTTTGGATGCAATTAGAAAAACAAACGTTATTAGTGGTGAAGCGGGTGGAATAACGCAACATATTGGTGCCTATACTGTTAAAATCAACGACCGTATGATAACATTTATTGACACTCCTGGGCATGCGGCTTTCACAGCAATGCGTGAACGTGGAGCAAACATTACTGATGTTGCAATATTGGTTGTTGCTGCCGATGATGGTTTGATGCCTCAAACATTAGAAGCAATAAAACATATTAAAAATGCAAATGTCCCAATGGTTGTTGCAATAAACAAGATTGACAAACCAACAGCAAATGTTGAAAGAGTAAAACAACAACTTGCCGACCAAGGAGTTTTGAGTGATGAATGGGGTGGCGACACCATTATGGTGCCAATCAGTGCAAAACAACATCAAAATATTGACAAACTTCTTGAAATGGTTCTTCTTCAAGCCGATGTGCTTGATTTGAAAGCCGATCCAACGCAAAAAGCGACTGGTTCTGTAATTGAATCTAAACTTGACAAGGGCAAAGGTCCAATGGCAACAATTTTAATTCAAAATGGAACATTGCATGTTGGGGATACTATGGTTGTTGGTTTGGCACTTGGAAGAATTCGTGCAATGATTGATGAAAATGGCAAAAATATTAAATCTGCTGGACCAAGCATGCCTATTTCGGTTTTGGGGCTTGATGCTGTTCCTCAAGCAGGAGATAAGGCTTATGCTGTTGACGAAAAGATGTCTAAACAAATAATTGAAGAAAGAAAAACAAACTTAAAACGTGAAAGAGTTTCAAATTCTTCTGGCATTTCTGCTGAAGATTTGTTCCATAAAGCCGAAGATAACATGAAAAAACAATTAAATGTTATTATAAAAGCCGATGTTCAAGGCTCAGCCGAAGCGTTGAAAGAAAGTGTGCTTGAAATTCAAAGCGAAGAAGTTAAAGTTAATGTTATTTCAAGTTCGGTTGGAAACGTTAACGAAACTGATGCCAGTCTTGCAAAAACAACAAATTCTATTATAATTTGTTTTAACACTAAAGCTGATAACAAAGCAAAAGATATACTTGAAAAAGAAAAGATTGAGGTTTATTATTCAAGAGTTATCTATGATGTTATAGATTATTTAACAAATAAAATGAAAAGTATGTTTGCGCCTAAATTTAATGAAATATACACCGGAACTTGTGAAGTTAGGATGGTTTATAAAATTACCGGAATTGGCGTTGTTGCAGGAAGTATTGTTCTTGATGGAAAAATTCAAAGAGGAGCACTTTGCAAAGTTGTTAGAAATGGTGAAGAAATTGGAGCCTTTAAACTTGATGGCTTAAAAATCAAGAAAGACGACGTTAAAGAAGTTGGTGTTAATTTTGAATGCGGAATTAAACTTGAAGGCTTTGAAAAATTCGAAGTTGGCGACAAAATTGTGGCATATAATTTGGAAAAAGTGATTTTTTAGGAGAAATTATGACAAACCGAATTTTGAAAATAAACAGCGAGATTCAAAAAGAATTATCAAAACTAATTTCATATAAACTTGAAGACCCTAGACTTGATGGGGTCTTTGTTTCGATTTTAGACGTTGACACTTCTCCTGACTTGAGTCATGCAAAAATAAAACTTAGTATTTTCCCAGACAACAAAAAAGAGCAAAGTTTTTATGTGATTAAAAACAGTATTCCATTTTTAAGGCGGGAAATTGCAAAAAATGTTAAACTTAGGGTTACTCCTGAACTTGTTTTTAGTTTGGACGAAGGGGTTAGCAACGAAAACCGAATTAACGAACTTTTGAAAGGGATTAAAAATGACAGAAAAGATTAAAAAACTTGTTGAAAATTCAAAATCTATAGCAATATTTTTTCATATTGGCCCTGATGGAGATGCTGTGGGCTCGGCTCTTGCACTGAAATATGGCTTAGAGCAACTTGGAAAAGAAGTGACCGTGTTTTCTCAGGATGAAATAAGGCGAGATTTTTGGTTTTTAGAAATGGGTTGCATTAAAAATGAAATTGTTAGCAATAAGTTTGATCTTGGTTTTGTGCTTGATTGTAGCGAAATTAAAAGAATTGGAACAATGGAAGCGGTTTTTAAAAATTGCAAAAATATTATTAATATCGACCACCATCTAAATAATGAAAATTTTACAGATTATAAAATAGTGGATGAAAATGCAAGTTCAACTTGCGAGATAATGTTTGAATTTTTGAAAGAATTAAATGTAAGTTTTACAAAACAAATAAAAATTTCATTATATACAGGATTATCAACTGATAGTGGATGCTTTATGTTTAATATTAACAAAAAATTACACTTAATTGCAAATGCTTTGGTTGAGGGAATAGAAGATGAGATTGAAAAAATCAATTATATGCTTTTCAGAGAAAAAAGTTTTAATGAACTTAAACTTACGGCAGAAGCAATAAATAGGCTTGAAAGTTTTTTTGATGATAAATTTGCTTTCACTATATTGACGCAAAGAGATCTTAAAAAACTTGATATTCCCATAGATTACACTCCAAACATAATTTTCTTGCTTTCGGGTTTAAAAAATTATGACGTTATATGTGTTGCTTGTGAAGAGTCTCAAGGAGTGTTTAGGGTTTCATTCAGAAGTTCAAAAACCGATGTGTGCTTATTAGCGCGTATGTTTGGCGGGGGTGGACATAAATTTGCATCTGGTTGCAAGGTTTATGGCAATAAAAATCTTGTTAGAAAGAAGATTTTAGACAAAGCAGAGGAATATTTTAATGCACGGAATAGTTAATATTTACAAGCCTTGTGGAATATCAAGCAATTATGTTTTGTCAAATCTTAAAAAAAATTTAAACATAAAAAAATTGGGGCATTTAGGAACTCTTGACCCCTTAGCATGTGGAGTTTTGCCTGTTATGATAAATAAAGGGACAAAACTTTTTGACTTTTATTTAAACAAAAATAAAGTTTATCGTGCCGTTTTCACTTTTGGCAAAGAAACTGATACGCTTGATAGTGAAGGAAAAGTGATAAAAACTTGTGATAAAATTCCTTCAATTTGTGAAATTGAAAAAGCAATTAAAAAGTTGACAGGCAAAATAAATCAAATCCCGCCAAATTTTAGTGCAAAAAATATAAACGGAAAGCGGGCTTATGACCTTGCACGAAAAGGTGAACAATTTGAATTAAAACCTAAAATTATAGAAATTGAAAGTTTTAAGTTAATTCATCAAATAAATCAAAATAGTTTTTTGTTTGAAATTAAATGCTCAAGCGGAACATATATCCGAAGTTTAGCAAGGGATTTGGGGAATTTAACCAATTCAAATGCTTTTATGAGTGCTTTAATTCGAACTTGTAGTGGAAATTTTGATATTTTGAGTGCAACTTATTATAAAAATTTGACAAAAGATAATATTTTTGATAAAATAATCGGGTTAGAAACTTTGCTTGAAAGTCAAAATAAAATAGTTTTGGAAGATTGTTGTTTAAAGCAAGTTACTAATGGTGTTAAAATTCATATTAATCATAAGGATGCCAAAAATTTGATTGTTTATTGTAATAACAAGTTAATTGGAATTGGCGAGATTTGTGATAAAACACTAAAAATAAAAACAAATTTGCAGGTTTAATTATGGTAAAATTTGGCCCTAGTGGAAATGATGAGCAGTTTTATAATGATGGTTATTCAAAAACAATTGATGCTTTTAAATGGATAAAAAATTTGGGGCTTGAATTGTTTGAATATTCGCTTGGAAACGGAATAACTTTAAAACTTGAAACTGCAAAGGCATTAGGAATTGAAGCTCAAAATCAAGGAATTGAAGTTAGTGTTCATGCTCCATATTTTATCAATTTTGCAAATCCAAACCTAGATTCAAGGCAAAAATCAATAAATTATGTGGTTAATAGTTTAAAGATTTTGGATGCTTTTAAGGGTAAAAAACTTGTAATTCACAGCGGAACAAACCTTAACCAAACACGAGAAGAAGCGTTAAATATTCTTTATAAAGGTTATGATGAGCTTTTGAATGAAATTTATAAGCAGGGCTTATCTAATTTTATTCTTTGCCCAGAAACGATGGGGAAATATTCACAAATTGGCACTTATCAAGAAATAATTGATTTGTGTAAACTTGATAAATGTTTAATTCCGACCTTTGATTTTGGGCATATCAATTGTGTTATGCAGGGTGAATTAAAATCTGAGGATGACTATCGCAAGATTTTTGATTATTCAATAAATAACTTGGGCTATAACAAAACACAGAATGCCCATATTCATTTTTCAAAGATTGCTTATTCAGAAAAGGGCGAACTTAAACATTTGGATTTGTCTAGTGCAGAGTTCGGCCCAAATTTTGAGCAACTTGCAAGGGTTATAAAAGAATATAAGCTAAACCCAACAGTTATTTGTGAGTCTAAGGGCAAAATGGCAACAGATGCTCTTAAACTTAAAAATATATATTATAATATTTAAAGGAGGAATTTAGATGTTAACAGCAGATGTTAAAGTTGGAACAACTTTTGAATGGGAGGGTAAATTGTATCAAGCAATTGAATGGCAACATGTTTGTCAACCAAGACTTGCTGCTTTTATTCGTGGAAAAATAAAAAACGTTGAAACAGGTCAAGTTATTGAAAGAAACTTTAAAACTAATGAAAAAGTTGAAGCCGTTCAAGTTGAAAGAAAAGAAATGCAATATCTATATAATGATGGAGAAATCTATTATTTTATGGACCCTGAAACATATGAACAACTTCCAGTTAACAGCAAAGATTGCACTGCAATTTTTGACTATTTAATGGATGGATTAATGTGCACAGTTGTTTCTGCAAGCGGAAAAATTATTTCTGTTGAACCACCACTATTTGTTGAACTTGAAATTGTTGAATGTGATCCAGCAGTTGCGGGAAACACAGCAACAAGTGCTTCAAAAATGGCAAAAGTTGAAACAGGAAAAGAATTAAGAGTTCCACTATTCGTTAATAATCATGACAGAATTAGAATTGACACAAGAACTGGCGAATATATGGAAAGAGTTTAATTATAAAATAAAAAAAACGCCGAAAACACAAGAAATTTGTTGTCTTGTGTTTTTTATTTGCTAATAGTAATATTAGCATTTTTTTATTAATATTTTATAGTAAATTTAAGGAGAAATTTATGCTTGATAAAATTTTGCCAACAGATTTATTTGAAATTATAAGCAAAACTATAAAATATACTTTTTTGTTTGAAATAAGATTAAGACTTTCAAAACCCATAGTGATAAACTATGGCAATAAATTTTATTTTTTAAGCCCTGAAGGGCTTTGTGGTGACGAAAACAATGCAATAATCTGCACTAAAAACCTTATTGATAGTGTTGTTATGAAAGCAAGTAATTTTTCGCTTTATTCAGTTAATGAAGATATTAAAAGAGGTTTTATAACATTAAACTCTGGCATAAGAATTGGGCTTTGTGGTGAGGTTGTTGAAGAAAACGGATTTGTTAAAACCATAAAAAATTTTAATAGTCTGAATATTCGTTTTCCGCACGAGGTTAGAAATTGCAGTTTGAACGTCTTTAACTTTGTTGTGGATGCCGGACAAGTTCTAAACACTTTGGTTTTATCTAGTCCCGGAAGTGGGAAAACAACTTTCATTAGGGATTTGTGCTATCAAATAGGGAAAAGAAATTATCCACTTAATCTTTTAATTTTAGACGAAAGGAATGAAATTTCAAGTTTAAACAAAGGGGAGCCTTCAATGGATGTTGGAAAATTTACTGACATATATCAATTTTCTAACAAAAAAATGGGTTTTGAAAATGGAATTAGGTCAATGAATCCACATGTTATTGTGACTGATGAAATTTGCAATAAAGAAGATGTTGAAAGTTTGATATATGCTTGCAACAGCGGTGTTAATATTATTGCAACAACACATGCAAAAGATATTGTTGATTTAAAAGAAAAAAAATTGTTTTCAGAAATTCTCACAAAAAAAGTATTTAAACGATTTGTTGTTTTAAGCCAAAAAAATGGCGTTGGGACGATTGATGGTGTTTTTGATGAGAATTTAATAAGGTTAGTATGAAAAGTTTAATTTTGGGGCTAATTTTTGTGTCTATAAGTTATTTAGGTTTTAAAGTTGGTGACAGATTTAAGAAAAAAGAAAAATTCTATTATGATTTCAAAAATTTTTTAATTTATCTTAAAAATGAAATTGGTTTTTTTGAAAAAGATATATTGGAAATCGTGTCGTCTTATGAAACTAAAAATTCTAATT
>CAJMEO010000009.1 GCA_905212505.1 uncultured Christensenella sp. | reverse complement strand
ATTTTGTATAATCAACTGTAAGTTCATATTTATTATTTCCTGTTGTTGAATCTTTCCCAGTGTAATTCATTATAAAAATATCGTCAGATTCTGCTTCGGCACTCATTGTTATTTCTTGAATATATTTAACTTCATCATAAACACGAAGTTTGATGCCAAAAAAACCTATTGCAATT
The DNA here is from genome assembly GCA_905212505.1 of uncultured Christensenella sp. Taxonomy (GTDB): domain Bacteria; phylum Bacillota; class Clostridia; order Christensenellales; family UBA1242; genus UBA7868. Next base: position 10,285 of record CAJMEO010000009.1, on the reverse strand, counting down.
ATAGATGCAATATAAATTATAAAAATTGTTATTAAAACTGATTTTTTCATAATTATTTTTCCTTATAATATAGTGAAACTTTTGTATAGAACAAATAAATACGCACAAAAGCAAACAATAGTGCAATAAAAAGCAATTTTACAAAAACAACATTTATATTTTCTTTGATTAAGAAGAATGTGAAAAACGAAAATAAAATGGAAACTACAAACAAAATGATAGTACTTTTCATTTCGTTTGGGTTTTTTTGATGTGAACCTGTTGTTTGATATTGCTGATTTTGTGGATTCATCACATCAAGTTCGGCACTCCAAAATAAATGAGCAATATAAATTAAGATTAATGATAATGACAAGATAATTATGTTAATTATGTTTATATGAGCATAAAAACTTAAAACAATAACTGAAAGAATTATTGAAATAATCGAAATTATTGCTTGCGGAACTAATTTTGCTGTTAATATAACTTCATATTTTACTGGATTAACTTTGTTAAGATATGCTGAATTCCCTTCTTTGCTATAAACACTTGCCATGTTAATGTTGCCTGAAAGTTGAATAAGCAAAATTATAAGAATATTGAATGTTATAAGCATATAATTTCCTAAAATTCTCGTGTCCATTGCAGCAACAATTTGATTTTGCAAAAACACGGCAATTGGACAAATTATTGCCAAACTAAAAACCGAATATAGAGATGCCGAATTTCGAAACAACTTTTTTGTTTCTTCTTTAATGCAAGACCACATTGGTGAAAGTTTATGGTTTTTATATTCCTTTTTTATGATAACTTTTTTATATTCAAACGGACTGCTTGCCATTTTAAGGAACAACATCTTGATTAAAAAGTATGATAAAATTAATCCCACAATAATAACTCCAAACATAATCAAAAACGTAATTAGGTTTGAACTGCCTGTTATGTTGAATGTGAAAGAGTTAAATTTCATGCCAGTCATAAATTCAATCAAAAAGTTAAACATAAAAAATGTTGTTGCAAAATCTTTCAAAAAGTCTTGAACAGACCAATAAATTTTCCCCCAATCCCTAACCAAATCAATATTTGCAGGTATTGCTCCAATGAGCTTTATAAGTCCAAACACCAAAGCCCCAACAATTGAAACAATCAAAATTATTTCAATAAATTTATGTTTTTTCAAAACAATGGAAATTGCCATTGCAGGAATTGAAAATAGCCCACACACAACAACCAAAAACATTGTTAAAAAAACAACCATTAATATTATCCACAAATAGTATGCAAATGCAAGTTTCATAACAAGCCCATATGCAATCATGAAAGGCAAAATATAAATCATGTTTTTAATTAGTTCATAAATAAAAACTACAAGGAGTTTTGAAGTGAACAATTCATTTGTAGTCACAGGCATTGTTAAAAGAACGGGATTATCTTTTGAGAAATATAATGTTTTTGTGATATTTATCAAACACGAAATAAAAGATAAACTTATCAACACTGTCATTAAAATTAAAAACGCTCTAAAATTTAAGATTTTTAAAAATGAAAATAACCCTAAATTAACAACAAGATAAAAAACCAGATAAATTATCGCAGTTAAGGCAATAAAGAAAATCAAACTATAAATTGTTTTGAACAAAGTTTTCTTTTTGCTTTTCAAAAACGAAAAATCAACCTTATCTTTTAATTGCATCAAAACAAGAGGTCGAACAATCACAAAAAACTTATTGATTTTTGCAAAAAATCTAGCAAAAATGTTTGGCTTTTTAATTTTTTCCATTCTTTTTTGCCTCGCTTCTTAATGTTGGAGAAATGTCATCTTTAATTGCATTCAAATAAAAATCTTCAAGAGTTACGCCACTTTCTTCAATTTCTTTAACGGATTTCGTTGTTAAAATGTGCCCTTTTTTTATTATAGAAATTCTGTCACAGATTCTTTCAACAACATCAATTATGTGGCTTGAAAAGAACACAATATTCCCTTTTTTTGCATGTTCTTTCATACATTCTTTAACTTGATATATGCTTGTTGGGTCAAGACCAGTTAGTGGCTCATCCAAAATCCAAATTTTTGGATTGTGAACAAGTGCCGACATAATTGCAATCTTTTGTTTCATCCCATGAGAATATGTTTTCATTTGATTGTCAAACGCACCTTTAAGTTCAAAACGCTCAACCATGTCATTAATTCTTTCTGTTCTGTCTTTTTCACTCACATTATATAAATCGGCAATATAATTTATATATTCTCTTCCTGTTAGTTTTTCATATAAAGCATAATGGTCAGGAACATAGCCAAGTTGAGTTTTTGCCATAACAGGCTGAGTGTTGACATCATATCCGCAAACTGAAATTTGACCATCAGTTATTGGTTGAATTCCAACTATGGTTTTGATAATTGTACTTTTGCCCGAGCCATTTGGCCCCAAAAAGCCAAAAATCTCTCCACCATTAATTTCTAAGTTTGCCTTATAAACAGCAAAAACATCACTGTTTCCATAGCACTTTGAAAATTCTTTTAAAACAAGTTTATTGCTTTCTTCTGGGTTCATAGGTTCAATTTTACTCCTTTCATTAAGTTTAATTGATAACGCAAGATTATCAAGTTTAACAATTTCTTTTCTTGCTTTTATGTCTGCAAAACTATCTGAAATTTGATATGCCGATTCATACACAAACCACATCGCAAGACCAATCAAAACATAAACAACAAAGAACAACACTTGATAAACAGGATAAAAGATCATTTCAATCCCGTTTATTGTTATTGATGCCGTTACATCTCTAAGTTTTTCTGCCCATGTGCCAAGTTTTTCTGCTATAAAGTCACTGTTAACAAAGAAAAAGTCTGTTGGATTTAATGGGTCAACACCAGTAAACCAAGCATTTACAATCAAAACAAATAAAAAGTATGCCGCAAAACCCAACATTGAATAAATGAATTGTTTTAGTTTGGGCTTTTCAAACAAGCCAAGCGAAACAAACAAAATTGGCATAAAAAATGCAATAAAGTGATTTATATAAAACACAACAACTTGTGTGCTCATCATGTTAAGGCTTCCGTTATAGTTTGGCATTATCATTGCCAAAAATGCTCCAACAACATTTATAAAATATGTGAAATAAAAAAACCTTTTCATGTTAAAAACAAGAACCAATGGCATAATATACATCGCAGTGTTACATAAGTGCAAAGGCCAATTTCGAGCATCTAAAAATGATGGCCCTTTTTTTATTAGTGAGTAAGACAAAAGCGTTCCCAAACAAATAAACAAAATTAGATATTTTTTTGTTTGATAATCTTTTTTATGCAAAGTAAAGTGAACAATTAGTGGTAAAATTAAAGAAATATACAAAATAATTCGATGTGGAATTTCAAAATCTTTAACCTTATAACTTTGATGAATAAAACCAAACATCCCTTGCAAAGCATACGCTGGCATAACACTTAACAAAACAACAATAACAACAAAAATGCTAAACCAATACTTTTTGAAAAATTGTTTTATTGCATTTATAAATTCAATCAACATAACTTTAAAAGATTTGCTTGAATTTGATTTTTTTAATTCTTTTTGTTTTTTTTCTCTATCTTTAATGCTTTTGTTTAACTCAAATGAAGAAATATTGTTTAAACTTTCATTAATTTCATGTGCATTATTGTTTAAACTTTCTTTTATTTTGCATTCGTTATCCGCCAAAAGCGTGTTGTTTTTCAATTGTTTTCTGTTTTTTATAAATTTAGTGTTCAAAATTAGCACTAAAAGAGAATACCCGAAAACACATCCTGTTTCTATTGCAAAAAATACTCCTCTAACACTAAATTCATTGATTGCACCATTTCCTATAATTGCCGAAAAGTGAAAAAACATAAAGCAAAAACTTAAAAAACTTACAGGAAGAGCAAAAAATTTGACTAATTTCTTTGATAAGTCAAATTTAAAAAACCCATACAAAATCACAAGTAAATTTGAAGCATAGCTAAACCAAACCAAAATTAAAGCAAAAAAATTTTCGGCCTTAGTTGAAAAAAGCGTCCCTGAAAGCGAAAGCATATTTTGAATTGCATCGGCACCAAACATATATCTAACGCAAAAAACAATAAAAGTAAAAACTGATGCAAATTTTAAAAACATTTCTAAACTTTTTTGATTTTTTTTGTTAAAAAACAAGCCTAAGCCAATTAGTCCCAAAACAATCAATAGAGAAATCGCATAATAAACCAAAACTGTCATTTAAAAATGTTGTGCCTTGCACTTTCCTTTATTTACAAAAATTTACGTTATTAAACATATTATAACAATTTTATTATATACCAATTTCAAATTAAAAATCAACTAATTACACACATTAGTTGATTATATTTATGCTGATAACAATTTTTTAATTTTATAAATTTTAAGTTCCTGTGCTTTGATATTTTTTTAAACATGCATTGAAAATTAACAAACAAGGAATAAAAAACAACATTCCGAAAAGTGGAGATAGCCCATATATTATTGGCGACAAACTCCCCTTTCCAGTTAAAAAACATAGGGGTAAATAATTAAAGCAAGCAACTGGAATTATAAATGTAAAAATCCGTGTTAGCCATTTTTTGTAAATATCTATTGGATAAAAGGCAAGTTCTTTGCTTCCGTCAGTCAAAATATTTATAAATTCCAGATTTTCCACAGTAAAAATACTAATTCCAGCGCCAATCATAAAAACACCCAAAACAACAAAGCAACCACAAGCAAATGTCAAAATCAAAACTAAAACTTTCCAAAAATCCCAACTAATGTTTAAATTTATAAGTGCAATGACACTCACAATAATTCCAAGCACTGTTCTTGATAATTTTACAAATTCAATTTTGCTTCCAAAAATTTGTTTGTGAATGTTAACAGGTCTAACAAGCATTCGGTCTAGGTCACCCTTTTTGATAAGCATTGCAAATGAATCATAACCCCTTCCAAAGCATTCAACCAAAGAAAATACAGTTGTTATAACGCCAAACATCAAAGCCGTTTCATAAAACCCCCAACTGCCAACACTATTAAACTGTTTAAACAAAAAATAAACACTTAAAAGTTCGCCAATTGAAATAAAAACTTGCGAAAATGAAATCATGAGCATATTAAGCCTATATTCAAAAGAAGATTTAAGATGCATGCTTACATATTTTCTATACATATTAACCTCCCTGTATTATTGTCTTTTTTAAAGATTTTTTCAATAAAAGTTTTCCAAGCAAAATTAAAGCAACAAGCCAAGCAAAAGATATTGCAATATAAACTAATGCTTCATTTGTTTGAATGTTCCCCATATAAATTCTAAACGGAAGGTCACTTACAAACCTAAACGGAAGATAATTCAAAACATTTTGAATGCTTTGTGGAAGAAGTGGAAGAGGAATAAATGCCCCGCCCAAAAGCCCACAAATTGTTGTTACAATTCCAAGCGAACCCTTACTCGACAAGGTTTTAAAAATCAAATTTACCGCAAACATTGAAAGTGAAACACTTATTAAAAGCCCTATTATCAAACTTACTAAAAACAAAATAAACGCTAAAAAACTTACGGGCAATGTCATGCAAAAACCTTGTGGCAACAAAAAAGCAACAAGCAAAATAGGCAAAAACCGAAGCATTGTTGAAGCCAATTTTTCGCCAGTATATTCAGCAAACCATAAGTTGTAAACATTAAGCGGGCGAACAAATTTATAGCAGACATTACCTGAAATTATTTCATCAGCCACGTTTTTTCCCATGCCAACAAACCTTAGTGCAAAAAATGCTTGCCCAAGCCAAACATATGTTGTTAATTGAGATAAATTAAACCCATTAACAACTCCATTTTGCATAAATGCAGAATAAAGGCAAATATACATAATACCCCAAAAAAATTGAGTTAAAATGCCCGACAAAGCTTTTGCACGATATTGCATTTCACCCTTAAATTGCATTTTAAAAACACCCAAATAAGAACTCATTTTTCTCCTATAAATTATAATCTTGATAAAGTTTTGCCAAAATTTCATCAACACTTATTGGCTCAACAGAAAAATCAACGACATCATATTTTTCACTTATTTTTGAAATAAAATCTTTTGCATGAAAAACCGTTTCTTCCATGTTTTGAAATTTTGCTGTGTTTTGGTTGTGGTCCAAAACTATATATCCTTCAAGTTCAACGTTTTCATAAGAACGAGAAAATTGAACGTTTATTGTCTTCACATTTCCATATTTGTTTTTGATCGCACTAAAACTTCCATTATACAAAATTTTGCCACGTCCAATCAAAATAATTTTGTTCGTTAAGGCTTCAATATCATTCATGTCGTGAGTTGTTAAAATAACAGTTGTTCCCCACTCTTTGTTTATGTATTTAACAAAATCTCTAACCGCCAGTTTCGTCACAGCATCAAGACCAATAGTCGGTTCATCCAAAAACAAAATCTTAGGCTTGTGCAAAAGTGCTCCCGCAAGTTCACATTTCATTTTTTGCCCCAAACTTAGTTGCCTTAGTGGGCGATTTAAAAGGTCTTCTAATTTTAAGGTTTTTGTTAATAATTCCAAATTTTCTTTATATTTATCATTTGGAATTTTATAAATATCTTTTAACAAGTCAAAACTTTCAATGACAGGAACATCCCACCAAAGTTGAGAACGCTGTCCAAAAACAACCCCAATGTTTTTGACATATTTTTTTCTGTCTTTGGATGGACAATAGCCATCAATCTCACATTCGCCCGAAGTTGGATTTAAAATTCCACTCATAATTTTGATTGTTGTTGATTTGCCTGCACCATTTGGCCCAATATAACCAACAATATCACCTTCATTAATTTCAAAACTAACATTACTTAGGGCATTTATTATTTTATGTTTGCGTTTAAACAAGCCTTTAATCGCACCCCAAACCCCTTTTTCACGAATAGAAATTTTAAAATCTTTTGAAATATTATTAAATTTTATAATAGGCATATATTTTTATGATATCATTCAAACACAGAATAGTCAATATTTTTTTTAAAAATAAACAAAAAAATAAAAAATTGAAATTTCAATCTTTTATTTTTTAGAAATTTAATTTAGTAATAAGTTCAATTAAAAATCTTTACAATTTTAAATTTGCTTAATATTTTTTTAATAAAACATTTTATTTAAAACTTATTTTCACCCCATACGCTGAAATATTTCCATTTGCGGTGAATGAAACATAGGTGTTAACGCCAAGCAAAGTGCACACCTCGCCTATTTTAATGTCTGAAGATAACGCAAATTCAATAGTAAAATAATTATGATTTGTTGCTCCTTCATAGTAACTTTCGTTTGATGAATAAGCTTTCACATAAGCAACCATCCTGTTTAGTTCTAAACGGCTGTTAATGTAAAGGTCAAACGAAACACTTCCACTTGAAAGACTTATTTTCTCATAAACATTTAGAGCACTTGTTTGTGTTGCTGTTCCGTTTTTAATTTCAAATTCACAGCATTGTTGCTTAAAGCTGTCGCTAAACAAGAAACTTGAATAAGTTAAAAATTCAACTCCGCTGACATTTGGGTTTCCATGTGTTGCATCAATTCCATACCAATAACCATCAATATAAACTTTGTTCCAAGCATGACCTGAACCATTATGAAGCCCATTAACACGAATTGTGGCTATATTTTCAATTCTTGCCAAAATAAGCAAACTTTTTGCAATGCCATCACAAACGGCTTTGTGATTGTTAAACACGCCTTCGGCATACCAAGCATCATATTTATACCAACTATTCAAAACATTGCTATCTTCAGATGCATAATTATCATATTGAACATTTAATATCAACCAATCATAAATTGCTTTAATTTTTTCAAAATCTGTCATGGAATCATTGCATATTGTTCTTAAAACAGACTTTGCTTTGTTATAAATTTGTTCGGCACTCGACCCATTAACAGGCACTGGTCTTAACCCTTTCTCTAGGGCATAAACAAGTTGATTTGATGTTTCAACACTTATTGTTTGTTTGATTTTGTTAATATTGAAATCATCAAAATCATCACTTCGTTTTGTAACACTTTGCAAAAACGCAAATTCATACTGCTCACTTGTTCCACTATTTGATGGGTCGGCATTCAAAGTTGCTTGAGTTTTTGAAATGTCGCCAGACATATAAATTGAAGTTAAACAAAAGCCTGTTATAACAGAATTAGAATATGAATATCCCAGTACAACAGTGTTTGGAAATTCACTTTTATCTTTCATTGAATTTACATAATCATCAAGTTCAGCTTTGGTTTCAAATTGAATTTTATAGTCTGTTGATTTTGTTCCATATTTTAATTGAATTGAGTTGCTACTTAAAACATTTTTAAACTTAACAAAATCTATGTATTTTATAAATTCTTCTTCACTGTCAATTTGAACACTTTTTGTTGTTATTGCATTATTGAATTTATCAAAATATTCATAAAATCCAGTATCCAAAATATATTGCCACTTTCCATACAAAGTTAACGCACTTGAAATTTTGGTTGTAAAATCAAATTTTGAACTGCAATCAGAAGTTTCATACCACCCCACGATTTTGTAAGGGCTCATTCCATATTTTGAAGTGTCAATGGTTGGAACACTGGCAGAATTTCCAATCAAAACTTCTTGCACATCATCTTGAAGCAACAAATCGTCAACAACAAATGTAACACTTACGGTGTGGGTAAAATATACATAAAGCGAAGAATAATTTTTTGCAACAAACAAATTGATTGCACTTATCTTTTCGCCTTGCCCATCACTTTGCGTATACCAGCCCTTAAAAATAAACCCATCCAAAGAAGCATCAACAAGTTCAACGGAATTATCAGTAACATAATATTTTGTTGGATTTGTGTTGATAGTGTTTTCAGGACAATGATATGTAATTGTATATTCAATTAATTCAAATTTAGCAATTAATTCAATGTCGGCTTTAACATTATAAATTGTTATTGTTTTGCTGTTAGAAAATAAACTTCCATCACTATATTCCCACTCAACAAAACTATAACCTTCATTTTCAGTTAATGAAATTGTTGTGCTATTGTTATAATCAACCAAATTTTGATAATCAAATATGCAAGAATTTTCATAATTTGATGATAATTTTACATTAAATTTTCTTACAACTTCTTCAAAAATTGCTGTATATGTTGCTTCGCCAGAAACTTTTTCAAGTTCGGGTGAAAATCTTACAAAATCAAATTGAGTTGTTTCTGTTGGCTGTTTTGTTGGAATTCCGCCCGGGAAACTTGGGATTGAATCATAATCAGCATCAACAAAAATCTTCTCCCCATCAACAACAAATGTAATTTTATATTTTTTTGGTGCAAATTTTGCAACAAGAGTTGTGTCTGATTTTATTGGTGTGTTTTCTTCCCATTTTGTTTCACCACAAAACCAACCCAAAAAATCATAACCTTCTTTATTGAGGGTTGGAAGCGAAACACAATTGCCTTTTCTAAGTTTTATCTCAGCATCTGAAAGTTCAATATCGCCCGCATCAAAAGTTACTGTTATGTTTGGTGAAAATATGTCAGTGTTAACACTATAAAAATAAATTCCGCCAGCCAAAACTGTGAGTAGCAGAACAATACCTACACTTACAATAATTTTTTTTAGAACCTTTGTCATGCTTTAATTATATCATAAAAAATTTTTTTAAACAATCAAAAAAAAGCATAAATTTTGTTTAAAAAACAAATAATTATAATGCTTAATTTTAATTATCTATAAAATTGTTTTAAAATACGTCTTTTCATTGAATCTAAAACCTTTTGCTGTTCTATTTTTAAAAGTTTGTCATTCAAATTAATGATTATCAAAAAAATCTTTGTAATTTTTTATGTTAATTTCATTTGGCTTTATAAAGTCAAGTTTGTTCCAAGATATCGGCATAGAAATTGATGCGCCTTCCCTTAATCTTAACGAATAAGCACAAACACATGTTGCGCCTTTTTTATTTCTTAAATAATCAATAAAAATTTTATCTTTTCTTTTTTCTTTACTCATGTTAGTAACAAAAATGTTGGGATAATTTTGTTCAAGCAAAAATGCAATTTGCTTTGATAACAAACTAACTTTTTTTGTGCTTAAATTTACAACTTTTGCATAAACATGATAACCTTTTCCGCCACTTGTTTTTAAAAAACATTTTAACTTTAATTTGTTTAAAAAATTTTTTACAATTTTTGTGGCTTTTCTTAGCTTTTCAATTGAAACACTTTCATCGGGGTCTAAATCAAAAATCATATAATCAGGATAATCCAAGTTCTCTATTTTGCAATTCCATGTG
>CAJMEO010000008.1 GCA_905212505.1 uncultured Christensenella sp. | reverse complement strand
TGTCAACTAAACAATTGTAAAACAATTAATAGATTTTAATAAAAAATGTCAAACTTAAAATTTTTGTTTGGCATTTTTAAATTTATAATTTAATTTTATATTTTTTTAACTTAAGTTTTGCGTTTTAAATTTAATAAATTGCTTTTTTAAGAACATGAATAATTAAACAATATGTTTTTCAACACTAAAATAACACCAAGGGGCAGTGTCGGTTGGGGGAGTGGCAATAAAGGTCATCAGTTTTTTTGTTGTTGGATGAGTGAATTTTATTTTGTAGGCAAACAAGGCTAAATTTATGTTTTTAATGCCTTTTCCGTATTTAAAATCTGCAAAAATCGGAGTTTTGTTTGCACTCATTTGCACCCTAATTTGATGGCTTCTGCCAGTTTCAAGGTCAATTTCAACCAAACTATATTTTTCGTTATATTCCAAAACCTTATAGTTTAATGTTGCAAGTTTACTGCCTTCTTCGCTTTGTGTGGCAAGATGAACAGTGTTGTTCTTTTCATCTTTTTTCAAATAATTTTCAAGCCTACCTGACTTTGCCTTTGGAACACCGCTTAAAACTGCGATATATTTTTTTTCAAAATTATGATTTTTAATATCTTCACAAAGCCTTTTTGCAGCCTTGCTTGTTTTTGCAAAAACCATAATTCCACCGGTTGGTCTGTCAAGCCTGTGAACAAGACCGACATATACATTTCCCGTTTTATTATATTTTTCTTTAATATAATTTTTCACCATATCAAGCAGGCTTTCGTCACCACTGCTGTCACCTTGAGTTGGGATGTTGAATGGTTTTTTAACCACAATTATATGATTGTCTTCATAAATAACTTCTAACATTTCTTATCCTTCGTGCTTTAAGCACATTTTAAACTTTTTAATTTGCATTTAACAAACAATTTTAAACACAAAAATGATTAAAATTTTTTTATTAATAATTATCTAAAATTTTGTTTATATCCAAAATATCACTAACCGTTACAATGCCTATTGGCATTTCCAAAAAATTTCCGTTTTGAGTTATTAATATAACCAAAAGTTTGCGGTTTTCATAAAACAAATTTAATGCTTCGTTGATTGTTAAACTTTTTGGAGCAATAGTATAGAAATTTCTATCACTGCTTATTACATCTTCAATTTTAGTGTTGTGTATAAACTCACAAACGTTTTCATTATTGTTTATAACATTTCCAAGTTTATTTAAAATTCTTTGACCGTTTGCAACACCCAAAATTTCTCCGTTTTTGTAAACAGGCAAGTTGCTATATCCACTTTTTGCAATCAAACTTATGGTTTCACACACACTAACTGTGTTTTCAACGCACAAAACATCTTTTTGACAAACAGTGTCGTAAACTCTTGGTGGAGTGCAAATAAGTTTGGTGATATGTTCAAGTTTTTCAACAACTTCTTTTTTTGGAACTGCGATTATTTCGTCGGTGTTTTTTGTTGAGTGCACAATTGCATTTCTAAGCCTTGAATAATCAACAAGCTCATCTTCAAATTTTCTTATAACGCTGTTTAATGGAACAGCTCTTCTTATGCAGTCTGAAAAAGGCATTCCACGTTTAAAGTTATATAAATTTTTTATTGTATAATCAAGTTGATTATATGCTTTTATAAATCTTTCAGCCAAATTTTCCATATTAACTCCTTTTTTATTTTAACATAAATAACATAAAATTAAAAATAAATATGTAAATTTTTAAAAGAAAGAACATTAAATTGTTTTTTTAACCTAAAATTCTAGTAAATTAACGCTTTTTATTGAAAGCTGAAACAAAAAAACAATAAAAATTTTTGCATCCATAAAAAATCACGCAGGCGAGTTTGTAACTTTATTCTATATAATTTTGTGGTAGACAACTCCTACAAAGCCACCTTATGGCACATAATTAGGTTTGCTTAATGCTGCTTCCGTCAAGACCTGACATGGTTCGCAATTAACTATTGCATAAGACTTTATACTCAACATTACTTGCCACAAAAAGTATATAAAATAAAAATTCCGACTTCGCCGTTCGGCTCTGCTACAGCGGATTGCAGATTCAGGGCACCGCTAACTCCCCACCCAGCGTGATAAGGAAAGTTTACCACAAAATTTTTGTTTTGTAAAGTTTAATAATAAAAATTTGCAAAAAAAATAGATTTATGTTAAAATATTTTCATGGAATTTAAACATATACCAATTCTGAAAAATGAGATAATTGAGTTGTTAAATATAAATCCTAATGGAACATATGTTGACTGCACTGTTGGTGGGGCAGGACATTCTTCGGCAATATGTGAAAAACTTAGCGATAAAGGAAGAATTATTTGTTTTGATAAAGATATTGAAGCATTAAATGTTAGCAAACAAAGATTGTCAAACTTTGCTTGCAAAAAAGTTTTTATTCACAGTGATTTCCATAATTATGAAAAAATTTTAGGTGGTGAAATTGCAGGGTTTGATAACGTGCATGGTGTTGATGGAGTGCTGATTGACCTTGGGGTTTCAAGTTATCAACTAGACAACAAAGACAGAGGTTTTTCTTATATGCTAAATGGAAAATTAGACATGAGAATGAACAGAGAAGACAAAATTTCGGCATACGACGTGGTTAATTTCTATTCCGAACAAAAATTGACAGAAATTTTGTTTGAATTTGGTGAAGAACCCTTTACAAAAAATATTGTAAGAAATATAATAAAACAAAGAGAGCAAAAACCTATTGAAACAACAAGTGAACTTGTTTCTGTTATAAATTCTAGTGTTCCAGTTAAAAATCAAATAGACAAAGCAAGTGTTAAAAGGGTTTTTCAAGCAATAAGAATTGAAGTTAATAACGAACTTAATGGTTTAAAAGAAGTGCTTTTGCAAATTATTAATTCTTTAAATAAAGGAGCAAGGCTTGCGGTTTTAACTTTTCATAGTTTGGAAGACCGCATTGTTAAAAATGTTTTTAAACAAGAAAGCACAGATTGCTTGTGTGATAAACGCATTCCTATTTGTGTTTGTGGTCACAAAGCGTCGATAAAACTTATCAACAAAAAGCCTATTGTTGCAAACCAAGAAGAAATCAATCAAAACAAAAGAAGCAAAAGTGCAAAATTGAGAGTGGTTGAAAAATTGTTCTAAAATTTAAAAAAAAGGAGTATTATATGGAAAGCGACAAAATAACAACAATTGAAACTGAAAGTGAAACTAATCAAATTATAACCAGTGAAATTGAAGAAGAGAATTCATTTGAAATTAGTGACGAAGCAAAAGAACAAAGTCGCAAGTTTTTCAAGTTTGGGCAAAAACCCAAAAAAGAAAAACGTAAATTTGAAAGTTTTGAAATTGTTAAAACTTTCACTCCCAAAGAAAAAGTAAAAAAGAATAATGATTTTGATAAAATTTTAGAAGTGTCAAATGATTTTCAAACCAGTGAAAATACTATCACAATTAATGAAACTTCAAAAAAACAAAAATTTAAAATGAAGTTAAGACCTCGCGGAAAACTTATCTTGATTGCTATAAGTATGGTTATAATTTTATTATCGTCGCTAATGATAGGTAATGCCATAAAAATAAATCATTTAAACAGCGAAATTTCAAATTTAAACAATCAAATTACAGTTGAAGACCTAAAAATTGACAAAGCAATTAAAGATCTTGGATATTTGACTGATGAGGCAAAAAGCGATGAACAAGCAATTAGGCTTGAACTTGAAAAATCAACAGATTTTAATCAAATTGAACTTTATGAAAGAAGTGAACCAATAAAAGTTAAAGCAAATTCAAATTGGTTTGACAAATTTTGCAACTTTATTTCTAAAATTTTTGGGGGATAGAGTTATCTTAAAACAATATAATATATTTTCAATTCAAAAGAGGTTATTAGTGTTTTTGTTGCTAGTAACCTTTATTTTTTCAATTTTAATTGGAAGACTTTTTTATCTTCAAGTGATTAATGCACAAAGTTTGCTAAAAAAAGGAGAATCTCAGTGGGTCAGAGATTTGCCATTAAATGCAAAACGTGGAACGATTTATGATTGCAATGGTGTTGCTCTTGCAGTTTCCTACACAAGTTATAACATATATGTTCGGGCGGTTAGCGTTAAAGATGCAAATGCTGTTACAAAGGCCTTATGCGATGTGCTTGAACTTGACTTTGAAAAAACTTATCAAAAGGTTACAAACAGAATGGTAAGTGAAAGTTTGGTGAAAATGCAAGTTGAAAGCGAAAAGGTCGAAAAACTCAAATCTTTAAATCTGTCTGGAATATATTACAGTGAAAATAATAAAAGATTTTATCCCTATGGAAATTTTTTAAGTCAAATTTTGGGATACACAACAATTGATAATGTTGGGCAAAGTGGAATTGAACTTTATTATAACAAATATCTAACAGGCATTGATGGAATGGCAAGCAAACAAACAACAATTAAAGGCGAAGAACTTTTGAACACTTTGGATAGTTACGTTCCATCTGTAAGCGGGAATAATGTATATTTAACAATAGACTATAACATTCAAAGGCTGGCAGAACAAATGAGTGAAGAAATTATGCAAAACGAAAAGCCAAAAAGTTGTCAAATTATTGTTATGAACCCCCAAACTGGCGAAATTTTGGCTGACAGTTGCAAACCAAGTTTAGATTTAAACGCCCTTCCACGAGATAATATTGAACTTTTAAATTCATGTTCAAAAAATTTGAGTGTTGTTGATGTGTATGAGCCAGGCTCAACATTCAAAGTTTTAACAACGGCAATGGCTCTTGAAGAAGGCTTGACAAGTCCTGACGACAGATTTTATGACCCTGGATATCGAATTGTTGATGGTCAAAAAATAAAGTGTTGGCGACTTCATGGGCACGGCTCGCAAAATATGACTGAAGGGCTGTGCAACAGTTGCAACTCAGTTTTTGTTGATTTGGCTTTAAGGCTTGGGGAAGACAAACTTTATAAGTATTTCAAAAAATTTGGACTGGGATCGCCACTTGGGGTTGACTTTCCGGGTGAGAGTGGGGGCATAATTATGAACAAAGATACTGCACAAAAAGTTGATTTGGCAAGAATGGGCTTTGGTCAGGCAATTGCAGTAACTCCTCTTCAAGAAATCAATGCGATTTCAAGTGTTGTTAATGGTGGAATATTGCTTAAACCCTATTATTGCAGTAAAATAACAAATTCAAACGATGTGGTAATCAGCCAAAATTCTAAAGTAGAGATTGGTAGAGTTGTTTCAAACAAAACCAGTGAAACAATAAAATTTATGTTTGAAGAAGTTATAAAAAAAGCAAATGGGGTCAATGCTTTTATTCCGGGCTATCGTGTTGCTGGCAAAACAGGAACAAGTCAAAAATATGAAAACGGAAAGATTAATGGAAAGTATGTTTCTTCTTTCGTTGGGGGCTTTCCGGCAGATAACCCAGAGTATATGTGCCTTGTTGTTGTTGACGAACCTAGTAGTGGGGCTTATTATGGAAGCATTGTTGCAACACCTTATGCAAAAAAAGTTTTTGAAGGCATAATTAAATATAAAAACATAAAACCAACAGGCGATTTGCTTTCAGATGAAAAACTTATTCAAGAAAACATTGATATGCCAAATTTGGTTGGAAAAAGTTTAAGTGAAGCTGTAAGTATACTTGCAAAATTAAATCTTCAATATGAACTTGACGGCGAAGGAGGAATAGTTTTAAGTCAAACTCCACCACCAAGCACAAAAGTGAGAGAAAGAGCGATTGTTTTGATAGGAACATAAATATGAGAGTAAAAGATTTAATAAAAAATATTAAAATAATAAAAAAAGTTAATTTTGATGTTACAACTTTAAATTTAAACATAAAAAATCTTTGTGATAACACAAGCAGTAAAAAAATAAAAAATAGTGCATTTGTTTGCATTGATGGCTTTAATTTTGATAGTCACACAAAAGCCTGTGATTTTCAAAAAATGGGGGTTAAATTTGTTGTTTGTGAAAAAGAAATTAAAACAAATCTTCCGTATATAATTGTATCCAGCACAAGAGAAGTTTTGGGCAAGTTGTGTGATAACTTTTTTAATCATCCAACAAAAAATTTAACACTAATAGGGTTAATTGGAACAAATGGAAAAACCAGCACATCTTATTTTATAAAACAAATTATAAATTTAAACAAAAAGCATTGCTCTGTGATTGGAACAAGTGGAGTTTACATTAATAATAAAAAAATTAAAGAAACTTTAACAACTCCAGACCCCATTTTGCTTTATAGTTTGCTAGACAAGGCAAGGAAAAAGAAATCAGAGTTTGTTGTTATGGAAATTTCAGCGCATGCAATAAAATTAAAAAAAGTTGCAAATCTAAAATGTGATATTGTTTGTTTTACAAATTTTTCTCAAGACCATCTTGATTTTTTCAAAACTATGGAAAATTACAAGCAAACAAAATTCTCGTTTTTTAATCTTTTTAACACAAAAAAGGCGATAATAAACATTGATGACGCTTTTGGGTTGGAACTTTTTGAAAAAATTAAAAATAGAATAAAAACAAAAACATTTGCAATTGAAAATTGTGCAGACTATCAAGCAAAAGATATAAATTTGAGCCTTAACAAATCAAAATTTAATCTTTCTTTTCAAAATTTTTGTCAAAACATTGAAGTTTTTGTGCCTTGTTTGTTTAATATCTATAACATTTTGTGTGCCATTAGTGTTTGCAAAGAATTGAAACTCAATGTTAATGCTGAAATTTTAAATAAACTTAATGGAATAAAAGGGAGGTTTGATGTTTTTAATCTTAAAAATAATTGTAGTGTGCTAATTGATTATGCTCACACGCCAGAAAGTTTACGTTGTTTGTTTGAAAGTGTAAAAAATTTGAGCAATTTAACTATTAACAGCGTTTTTGGATGCCCCGGAAATCGTGATGAAACAAAGCGAGAGATTATGGGCAAAATTGCACATGAATTTTGTGATAAAATTTATATAACAAGCGACAATCCAAAATTTGAAAACCCATTAATAATATGTGAAGAAATAAAGAGAGGGGCGAAAGAAAAAGGGATAATAATTGAAAATCGTCAAAAAGCAATAGAAAAAGCAATAAAAAATCTAAAAAATAATGAAATTTTATGTGTTATTGGAAAGGGCTCAGAAGAATATCAAGATGTTAACAACAAAAAGATTAAATATAGCGATTATGATGTTGTTAAAAAGTGCATAAAAAAGTTAAAAAAACAATAAAATAAAGTATGGACAAATTTTTTTTGGCAATAACTATAAGTTTTATAATTTGTTTAATAATTTCACCACTGGTAATAAAAACAATAAAAAAATTAAAGGCAAGTCAACCGCTTTATGAATATGTTGATATGCACAACAAAAAAGCGGGCACGCCAACGATGGGTGGAATTATTTTTTTAATAGGAATAATTTTAACTTCATTTATTTTTGTTTCAGGACAAGCAAAACTGTCTGTTGTCACACTAGGTGTTTTTTTAAGTTTTGGATTGGTTGGGTTTTTAGACGATTTTTTGAAAATAAAACACAAACAAAATATGGGGCTAAAAGCCTATCAAAAAATTATTTTTCAAGTTGCAATAAGTTTAATAATAAGTTTTTTTGCCTACTTTAGCGGTTTGGTTGGAAGCAATATTTATGTTCCATTTTTTAACATTGAATTAAACCTTGGTGCTTTTTATGTTCCTTTCACAGTTATTGTTTTTTTGGCAGTAACAAACAGCGTAAATCTAACAGATGGCTTAGATGGGCTTGCGGGTGGGGTTAGTTTAAGTTACATAGCAAGTTTTGCAATGATTTTTTACACGATTTTTTTAAGCTTAAAAAATTTAGGAGTAAGCCCTATTATTTTGGAAGAATATAAAAATTTATTTTTTGTTATAGCGTCTTCAATAGGTGCTCTTCTTGCTTATCTTTTGTTTAACAGCTTTCCTGCAAAAATTTTTATGGGCGACACGGGCTCATTGGCTCTTGGGGGACTAATTGCTTGTTTAAACATTTTCACAAAACAAACATTATTAATTCCAATTTTAGGAATAATGTTTGTTGTTTCTTCTGTTAGCGTAATTCTTCAAGTTATTAAATTTAAACTCACAAAAAAACGAATGTTTTTAATGGCTCCTTTTCATCATCATTTAGAGAAAAAAGGTATGCATGAAACCAAAATTGTTGCCATATATATAATTATGACAATTATGGTTGGTGTGATTTGCGAGGTTTTGCAAATAATTTTCTTCTAACCGAAAGGGAAGTTATGATTATTAAAAACAAAAAAGTTTTGGTTTATGGTTTGGGCGAAAGCGGTTTTGGAGCAATTCAACTTTTATTGAAAAAGAAGGCAAAGGTTTATGTTTTTGATGACGATGAAAAAAAACTGGAAAATCTTTCACAAAATGTAATAAAAGTTAATGCAATAACTGAAAATTTCTTATCCTTAATAGATTTGATTGTATTAAATCCGGGCGTTAGTGTTTATTCAGAAAATCTAAAACTTGCAAGTTTATTAAACAAAAAAATTATAAGTGAAATTGAACTTGCGTTTATGTTTTCAAAAGGCAAAATAATATCAGTTACGGGAAGTAATGGAAAAAGCACAACATCAAGTTTGATATATCATATTCTAAAATTTGCAAAACAAAACTGCAGTTTGGTTGGAAATATAGGCGTAAGTTTTTCAAAAATTGTGGCAGAAAAAGAAAAACAAACTTTTGTTGTTGAAGTTTCAAGTTTTCAACTTGAAACTTGCACTAAATTTAACAGTAAATATGCATGTTTTTTAAATTTTTGTGAAAATCATTTAGACAGACATTTTTCGCTTAAAGAATATTTTCAAACAAAGTTAAAAATTTTCAAAAATCAAAGATTTTGTGATTTTAGCATTTTAAACTTTGATGATGAAAAAATAAAGAACATAAAACCGAAATCAAAAACTTATTATTTCAGCCTTAATCAAAAAGTTAAAGGAACTTACGTTTTTGATAACAAAATATATTTTAATAACAAAAAAAATTGTGAAGAAATTTTAAGTTTGGATGATATAAAAATAAAAGGTGAACATAACATTCAAAATGTTCTTTGTGCCGTTTGTGTGTGTAAACTCTATGGCATAAAAAATGAAATAATTAAAAACGCTGTTCAAAGTTTTTATGGGCTTTGTCACAGAATTGAATTTGTTCAAAAAATTAATGATGTAAGTTTTTATGACGACAGTAAATCAACAACAGTAAAATCAACACAAACAGCACTTGATTGTTTCAAAAACAACAAAGTTCTGCTAATTTTGGGTGGAAGCGATAAAAATTGCGATTTTGAAAAGCTTTTTCCTCTTCCACAAAATGTTAAAAAAATTTTTGCCATAGGTGAAGTTAAAGATAAAATTTTATTTATTGCAAAACAACATAACTTTCTTAATATTGAGAGTTTTGATAGTTTTAATTTAATGGTTGATGCTTGTTTGATGACAAGCCAAAGCGAAAATTTAGATGTTGTGTTGTTAAGTCCAGCAACGGCGAGTTTTGATATGTTTAAAAATTTTGAAGAACGTGGAGATGTTTTTAAAAATTTAGTTAAGGAATTAAAAAGTGAAAAAGAAGGTTAATTTAAAAAATCTTTTCATAAAAAACAAAAAAATAAACATTTGGCTTATGTTTTGCACGTTTTTGCTTGTAATAATTGGATTTATATTTGTTTATAGTGCTTCAAGTTATTCTGCAAAGTTAAATTATAACAATGAATATTATTTTTTAACAAAACAAATAATCGGTGCGGTGTTAGGGCTTGTTGCTATGTTCTTAACAAGTAAAATTGATTATAAAATTTATCAAAAATATAAATTTCCAATTTTAATTACTGGAATAATCCTGTTATCTCTTGTATTCATTCCGGGGCTTGGAGTGTCAAACTATGGTGCTCAAAGATGGATAAGGCTTCCAGGTTTTACAATTCAGCCAAGCGAAATTGCTAAATTTTGTTTTGTGATTTTTTGTGCGGGGTATTGTGCAAAAAATAAAGATATCATGACCACATTTAAAGGCATCCTTCCAATTTTGATTTTTGGGGGAATGATGTGTGTTTTGATTATGCTTGAACCAAACATGAGCATTACAATTTGTGTTGGACTTACAATGTTTGTTATGCTTTTTGTTGGAGGGGCAAGAATAAAATATTTTTTAATATTGTCCATTCCTGTAATATTGCTTGGTGTTATGCTTGTTATTATTGAGCCATACAGAATGGAACGACTTATTGCATTTATAAATCCTTGGGCAAATCCGCAAGGAGAAGGCTACCAACTTATTCAAAGTTTGTATAGTTTGTCTAGCGGGGGATTGTTTGGGGTTGGTCTTTTTAATTCTCGTCAAAAATATCTTTTTCTTCCGTTCAGTGAAAGTGATTTTATTTTTTCAATTATTGGCGAAGAAACGGGGTTTATGGGTTGTCTTTTAATAATTTTAATTTTTGCTTTTATCATTTATGAGGGCATAAAAATTGCCTATCACGCAAAAGACCGTTTTGGTTGTTATCTTGCAAGTGGAATAGTTTCAATCATTGGAATTCAGGTTCTTATCAACATTGCGGTGGTAACCGGCTCAATCCCGCCAACAGGTGTGCCACTTCCATTCATCTCAGCAGGCTCAACAAGCCTTGTTGTGTTTATGGCAAGTATTGGAGTATTACTTAATATTTATAAGCAATCGCATAATTAAATTTATAAAAAAAATAGACTTATTTTATGCTTTTTCTGTGTTTTTTCAATCTATTTATCATTGGTATAATATGTCATGAGTGCAATAACTCGTGTTAACAAGTTCAATACCACCAACAGGACTTCCGTTGCCTTTCATAAGTGCCGGTTCAACTTCGATAGTAGTGTTTATGAGTGCTATGGGAATTGTGATGAATGTAGATAGGCTGAATAGAAAAAGTTAAATATTTTGTATTGAAAAAATATTTTAAGTATGTTAGAATATATATATGAAAAAATTTTACATATTTTTAGATATTGATGGTGTTATGTATGATTATGATTACATAATTGCTGAAATAGAATCTGGAAGAATGGAAAGAGGGGGATTTATTCGTAAATTCAAACCTGAAAGTGTGCAAGCTCTTAATTTGCTAATAGAAGAACTTGAAAAATATTATGATGTGAGATTGGTAATCTCTTCTACATGGAGAGCAAATATGCCATTTATAGCAAAAATTTTAAAAAATAATGGTTTAGAATATAATAAGGAAATGGAAAGGACCCCAATTTATGACCCATCAAAAAGAGGAGAACAAATATTAGATTATTTACAGGATAAAGAAAATTTTGATTTTGTCATTATAGATGATGAAATGTTTGATTTTAAAAAATTTTTCAAACAAGACAAAATAATAAAGTGTGAAATGTTTCACTCTTCATTAAATATAGGGATGGTAAATGATTTTTTAAGAAAAACAATCGAAAATAAAGAAGAGAGAATTTTGAAATAAATTAAAGCTTAAAATGTTACATTTTTATAATACAATAACTGATGTTAAGAGGTTCAATTCCGCCAACGGGGCATACCACTTCCGTTTATTTCAAGTGGAGGACTTCTGTTATGTTTTTATGACAGACGTCAAATTTGCTTGAATATGGATAGTCAATCAAGGAAAGATAAACTTAAATGTGAAATTACAGAAAAATGCATGCGAAATATTGTGCATTTTTTTGTTGTTTATGATTTTTTTTGATACAATAGAAATATGAATTTTAAAGATTATGACGAATATATAAAATTTTTGCAGCAAAATAGAAACCAAAAAACAAGTTTGTTTAATAAAAAACTTATAAAAACAAAGTTTGAAATTTTAGGGCTAAAAATTCCGTTTATGAGAAATATTTCAAAGCAAATAATTAAAAACAATTTGCAAGATTTGATTTTGTCAA
>CAJMEO010000007.1 GCA_905212505.1 uncultured Christensenella sp. | reverse complement strand
ATTTTTTATTTAAATTTGTTTGTTTATTTGAAAAATTTTGCTATAATAAAAATTAGGTGACAAATGATAAGTAAAGTTTTAAGTTTTGGATTGTTAGGAATTGAAGGATATAGTGTTCAAGTTGAAGTGGATATTCATAATGGGCTTCCGGGCTATGATGTTGTTGGCCTTGCCGATACAGCAATAAAAGAGAGCAAAGAAAGAGTTAGAAGCGCCATTAAAAACACCGAGAATTTAGAATTTCCAAAAAATAAAATAGTGGTAAACTTGGCACCAGCAGACACAAAAAAAGAGGGCACTTATTATGACCTTGCAATTGCTGTTGGAATTTTAGGAGCAACTGGTCAGATTAAAAATGAAGAATTAAGCAAATATGTTTTGATAGGTGAACTTTCTTTGAATGGAGATTTAAGAAAAGTTAATGGGATTTTGCCAATATTAATTTCTATGCGCTTAGCAGGGTTTAATAAGGTTATCATTCCATTTGAAAATGCCCAAGAAGCAAGTTTTATTGAGGGCGTTGAAACCTATGCATTAAAAACTCTTAAGGAAGTTGTTGACTTTTTTAATTGTGAAAAAACTTTAGAACCTGTTAAAGCAACAAAGTTTGAAGAGATCAAAGCAAAAAGTTTTGTTTCGGAAGATTTTTGTCAAGTTAAAGGTCAATATGCGGCAAAGCGTGCATTAGAAATTGCAGCTGCGGGCGGACATAACATGCTAATGATTGGTCCACCCGGAAGCGGAAAAACTATGCTTGCAAGATGCTTTCCAACAATTCTTCCAGATATGACTTTTGAAGAAGCACTTGAAGTTACAAAAATACACAGTGTGGCCGGAACGCTAGACAGTAAAGATGGCATTATTGTTAATCGTCCGTTCAGAGCCCCTCATCACACCGCAACAACTGTTGCTTTAACAGGTGGTGGAAGGCTTGCAAAACCCGGAGAAATCAGCCTTGCACACAATGGAGTGCTATTTTTGGATGAACTTCCTGAATATTCTCGAAGTGTTGTTGAAGCTATGCGTCAACCGCTTGAAGATGGCGTTATAACTGTTTCAAGGCTTGCTCAAACAATTGAATATCCAGCACGATTTAATCTGATTGCAAGCATGAATCCTTGTCCTTGCGGATATTATGGAAGCAAGAAAAAAGAGTGTAAGTGCACATCAAGTCAAATTCATAAATATCTAAACAAATTAAGTGGGCCTATAATGGACAGAATTGATTTGCATGTTGAAGTTGAAAGTGTGGATTATTCTGACCTTCAATCAACAAGGCAAGAAGAAACAAGTGAGCAAATAAAACAAAGAGTTGACAAGGCAAGAAAAATTCAAACTGAAAGGTTTAAAGATTCAAATGTGTTTAATAATGCGAGCATGACAAACAAAATGTGCACTAAATATTGCAAACTAGATGAAGAATGCCAAAAAATTATGAAAATTGCATTTGAAACATACAATTTAACAGCAAGAGCAAACAATAGAATTTTGAAAGTTGCCAGAACAATTGCCGATTTGGATGGCGAAGAGAATATAAAACAAAATCATCTTTTAGAGGCAATAAGCTATCGAACTTTAGATAATAAATTTTGGGTGTAAAATTGAGAGTAGAAGAAAAAATATTGATATGGCTTGATAAATTTGAATTTTTAACATACAAAAAACGTGTTAAAATTTTTGATGCTCTTTTTGATGAGAACTTTTTTGAAAATTTTATTTCTAACTTTGATAAAATAAAAGATATAGTGTCTTATTCACAATTTGCACAAATGCAAATTGATATAAAAAATAACAATATAGATGATTATATAAATTCGCTTTTAAAAAAGGGAATTAAACTTATAACCTTGAAAAGTGAGAATTATCCAAAAAGTTTGGTTGATATGGGTGAAGAAAATAATCCACCTCTTGTTTTGTATTGCAAAGGTGACACAGGTTTAATGGATATCGAAAATAACATAAACATAGCAATGGTTGGAACTCGAAAGCCAACTAATTATGGAAAACAAATAACCGAAAAATTTGCACGTGAACTTTCTGAAAATCGTTTTAATATTGTTAGCGGTTTGGCGGACGGGGTTGATACAATTTCGCATCGCGCTTGTCTTGATGCTGGAGGGAAAACAATTGCTGTTGTTGCCGGCGGACTTGATAAAATTTATCCTGTTTTGAACACAAAACTAAGTGAAGAAATTGCAAAAACTGGGCTATTAATCACTGAAAAACCACCTTATTACTGTGCTCAAAGTTACGATTTTCCAATGCGCAACAGAATTATTGCGGCTTTGTCTAATGGTGTTTTAATAACCGAAGCAAGTTTGAAAAGTGGAACAATGTACACAAAAGAGTATGCCCTTGAATTTGGAAAAGAATTATTTGTTGTTCCCGGAAACATTACAAGTGGGCAAAGTGAGGGGTGCAATAGTTTGATAAAAAGCATGCAGGGGACAATAACTTTGGATGTTAATGATATATTAGAAGTCTTTAATAAGCCAAAATACAAAATCAAACCAAAAACAGTTCAGTTAAGTTTGGAAGAAGCTCTGCTTTTTGATATACTAAAAGACGGCGAACAAACTTTTGACGAAATTTTGGTGAAAACAAATTTTGACGTTCAAACGTTAACAAAATTGTTGACAATGTTGTCGTTTCGTGGAATAATTAAAAAATTGGCGGGAAACATTTATTCGCTTTAAGGAGTTATATGAATTTATTTATAATTGAAGCACCAAACAAAGAAGAATCAGTAAATAAATATCTTGGCAAAGACTTTAAGGTTTTTGCCACAGTGGGTCATGTGAGAGATTTGCCAACAAAAAGTTTGGCAGTTCAAATAAATAACAATTATGAACCAATTTATGAAATAATGCCAGATAAACAAAAAATTGTTAATCAATTAATTAGTTTGGCAAAAAAAGCAGACAACATTTATATCGCAACCGACCCAGACCGTGAAGGAGAAGCAATTGCATATCATATTGCTTATATTTTGAATTTAGACCCAAATCAAAAAGTGAGAGTTGCTTTTAACTCTATTGATAAAGACACAATAAACAAGGCTTTAAAAGAACCAAGAATAATAGATAAAGCCCTTGTTAATGCTCAGCAAGCAAGAAGGGTTTTGGATAGGCTTGTGGGCTATAAGATTTCTCCAATACTATGCAAAAAAATAAAGCCAAATTTAAGTGCTGGTCGTGTGCAAAGTGCGGCATTAAAACTTATTGTAGACCGAGAAAAAGAAATTTTGGCATTTGTTCCGCAAGAATATTGGACACTTAATGTAAATTTAAGAAAAGACGGGTTTAAGCCCGATTTTAAAGCACAATTAAATTTAAAAAATGATGACAAAATAAAGAATAAAGAAGAAATGGACAGGGTTTTGGAAGAATTAAAAAATCAAAATTTTGTTGTAAAAAACGTTAAAAAAACAGTAACAAAAAGTCATCCACAGCCACCATTCACAACATCAACAATGCAACAAGATGCAGGCAATAAACTTAATTTTAGTGTTAAAAAAACCACTAATCTTGCCCAAACCCTTTATGCTGGAACAGACATTAAAGGTGAAGGCAAAATTGCATTAGTAACATACATCAGATCAGATTCAACAAGGGTTAGCGAAGGCGCACAAATAAAAGCAAAAGAATTTATAACAAAAAATTTTGGTGAAAATTTTGCACCAAAAAAATTCAATCTTTATAAATCAAAAGATGATGCTCAAGATGCACATGAAGCAATAAGACCAATTGATATAAACAGAACTCCAGAAAGTTTAAAAGATAAAATAGATAATGATTTATATAAATTGTATAAGTTGATATACAACAGATTTTTAGCAAGTCAAATGAGTGATGCAGAATATAATAGTGTTGTAGTTGACATTACTGCTGGTGATTATAATTTTAAAGTTAGTGGAAAAACTCCAAAATTTTTGGGCTATACTGCAGTTTATATTGACAAAGATAAAGAAAATGAAATTAAACTTCCACCGCTTGAAAATAATGACAATTTAAGTATTTTGGAATTTATTCCAGAACAAAAATTTACAAAGCCAGAGCCAAGATATACAGAAGCATCAATTGTTAAGGCAATGGAAGATAAAGGTATTGGAAGACCTGCAACTTATGCGGCAACAATTAATGTTTTGCTTTCAAGATATTGCAATAAAGACGGAAAAAGTATTGTGCCAACCGAAACGGCATTTAAAGTTATGGAATTTTTGGAAAAAAACTTTGCAAAAACCATAAATATTAATTTTACGGCGCAAATGGAAACCGCTCTTGACGAAATTGCCGAAGGAAAACGAGATTGGCATAAACTTATTGATGGGTTTTATCAAAAATTTATTCCACAACTTAAAAGTGCTGGAGCAAGTGTGGGGGAAGTTAAAGTGACAGATGTTGTTTGTGATAAATGTGGTGCAAAAATGGTTGAACGAGAAGGAAAGTATGGAAAATTTTTGGCTTGTCCGAACTATCCAAAGTGTAAAAACATAAAAAATTTGGACGGAAGTGAAAAACAAGTTGACAAAGTTACTGACATCGTTTGTGAAAAATGTGGCGCAAGAATGGTTGAAAAACAAGGGAAATTTGGAAAATTTTTGGGTTGTTCAAACTATCCAAAATGTGATAACATAAAAAATATTTATCCAGATGGAATAGATCCAGAAAAAGAAGTTATCTGTGATAAATGTGGGGCGAAAATGACATTAAAGAATGGAAGATATGGCTATTTTTATGCTTGTCCGAACTATCCAAAATGCAAAAACATTATGAAAATTGAAAAGGGGAAGAAAAGTGACAGTTAATGTTGTTGGTGCTGGGCTTGCGGGCTGTGAAGCTGCATATCAACTTTTAAAGCGAGGGGTTAAAGTTAATTTGTTTGATATGAAACCGAATAAATTTTCCCCTGCACATACAAATCCTAATTTTGCCGAACTTGTTTGCAGCAACAGTTTAAAATCAAAAAACCCTGAAAGTTGCAAGGGGCTTTTAAAAGAAGAATTAAAACTTCTTGACAGTTTGCTTATTAAAATTGCTTATGAAACTCAAGTTCCCGCTGGGCAAAGTTTGGCGGTTGATAGAGAACTTTTTTCTGAAAAAGTGACCTCGGCATTAAAGAGTTTTGATAATCTAAATTTTGTTAGTGAAGAAATTGAAAAAATAGATATAAATGTTCCCACAATAATTGCAACCGGACCATTAACAAGTGAAAAATTGCTTGAAAACTTAAAAAATCTTTTAAACGAAGAAAGCCTTTATTTTTTTGATGCAATGAGTCCAATTGTTAGTTTTGATAGCCTTGATAAAGAAAGTTATTTTGTTCAGGACAGATATCAAAAGGGTGACGATGATTATATTAATTGTCCGATGACAAAAGAAGAATATCAAAAATTTTATGATGAACTTATTTCTGCCGAAACTGCACCACTAGAAGACTTTGAAAATAAAAAAGTTTTTGAAGGGTGCATGGCTGTTGAAGTGCTTGCAAAACGCGGTGAAAAGGCTTTGCTTTTTGGTCCACTAAAACCTGTTGGCCTGATAGATCCAAAAACAAACAAAAGACCTTTTGCTGTTGTGCAACTAAGAAAAGAAAACAAAAGTGGAAATATGTATAATCTTGTTGGATTTCAAACTAACCTAAAATATTTGGAACAAAAAAGAGTGTTTTCGTTAATTCCTGCACTTAAAAATGCAGAATTTATAAGATATGGACAAATGCATAAAAACACATTTATAAACGCTCCACTAAACTTAACAGAAACCTTTCAGTTAAAAAGATATCCAAACATTTTCATTTCTGGTCAACTCAGTGGTGTTGAAGGCTATGTTGAATCTATCGCAAGTGGCTTGTATGCGGGAATAAATATGTATAATTATCTTTGCAAAAAAGAACCTTTTATTCTTCCAAACTACACTTGTGTTGGTGGGCTTGCTTACTTTATTACTCATTCAAATCCAAAGCATTTTCAACCAATGAACACAAATTTTGGTGTTATAATGAGCAATATTAATAGACAAATTTGTAAAAATAAGTTAGAATTAGTTAATAATAGTTTAGAATATATTAATAAAATTAAGGGGGAAATTAATGGAACAACTTAAAGGAACAACAATTGTTGCGGTTAAAAGAAACAATGAAACTGTAATTGCTGGTGATGGGCAGGTTACCATGAGCCAAAGCGTTATCATGAAAAGCAGCGCTGTTAAGGTTAGAAGAATATATAATGATAAAGTTGTAATTGGATTTGCTGGTTCAGTTGCCGATGCTTTCAGTTTAAGTTCAAGATTTGAAGAGATGCTTAACAAATTTTCAGGAAATTTAATGCGAAGTGCGGTTGAACTTGCGGTGCAGTTCAGACGTGATGAAATTGCAAGGAAGTTGGAAGCAATGATGATTGTTGCCGACAAAGAAAAAATTTTGGTGATTTCAGGAACGGGTGAAGTTGTTGAGCCTGATGGTGATATTTGTGCAATCGGAAGTGGTGGAAATTATGCCTATGCGGCAGCCAAAGCACTTATAGAAAACACTACACTTTCAAGTGAAGAAATTGCCCGAAAAGCCTTGGGAATCGCTTCAAGCATTTGTGTTTTCACAAATGACAATATAACATTAGAAAAGGTTTAGGAGGAAAGATATGAATTTAAGCCCAAAACAAATAGTTAATGAACTTGATAAATATATTGTTGGTCAACAAGAGGCAAAAAAAGCCGTTGCGGTGGCTTTAAGAAACAGATACAGAAGAAGTAAACTTCCTCAAGACCTTCAAGAAGAAATAACACCAAAAAATATTATTATGAAAGGTCCAACAGGTGTTGGCAAAACCGAAATTGCAAGAAGACTTGCAAAGCTTGTGAAAGCTCCTTTTGTTAAGGTTGAAGCAACAAAATTTACTGAAGTTGGCTATGTCGGAAGAGATTGCGAAAGCATGATAAGAGATTTGGTTGAAGTTTCAGTTAGAATGGTTAAAGAAGAAAAAAAGCAAAGTGTAAAAGAAAAAGCTATGCCTGTTGTTTATAACAAACTTTTAAATCTTGTTTACCCAACAAAAAAAGACCCTAATGCTTTGATAGATGAAGATAAAGAGCGCATTAAAAAAGCCCTTGAAAATGGAGAGTATGATAATGAAATAATTGAACTTGATGTTCAAGTTAAACCACAAGCAATGGAAATTTCAATTGCAAGTGCTAATGAGATTAATCTTGGCGATATTTTTTCAAACATGATGCCGGGTGGGGCAAGAAGAAGACGCAAAATGACTGTTAAACAAGCAAAAAAAGAACTTTTAGATGAAGAAAGTTCAAAACTTATTGATATGGAAAGCGTGAATGCTGAGGCTATTAAGCGTGCCGAACAAGAAGGCATAATCTTTATTGACGAGATAGATAAAATTGCTGTTAAAGGCAGTTCTAACAGCCAAGATGTTTCTCGTGAAGGCGTTCAAAGAGATATTCTTCCATTTGTTGAAGGATGCTCAGTTACAACAAAATATGGCACAATAAAAACTGACTATATTTTGTTTATTGCTGCCGGAGCATTCCACATTGCTGCAATAGAAAATTTAATTCCTGAACTTCAAGGAAGATTTCCAATTAGGGTTGAACTTACAAATTTAACAAAAGATGACTTTGTTAAAATTTTAACCGAACCTAAAAATGCAATAACTATGCAATATGAAGAACTTTTAAAAGTTGATAATATTGAACTTGAATTTACAAAAGATGCTATTGAAGAAATTGCTTTAATTTCTGAGCATGAAAACGAAACAGGCGAAAATATCGGCGCAAGACGCCTTCACACAATTATTGAAAAACTTATTGAAGATATAAGTTTTAATGCTGATGGAAGTTTTGAACCTTTTAAAATGACAATTGATAAAGCCTATGTAGACAAAACTTTTGATTCAACAATCAAAAAATTTGATTTGAATAAATTCATTTTATAGTTGAATAGTTTTGCTTTATAAAACACAAACTGCAATTTTATAATTTAAAAAAGTGCCTAAAGGGCATTTTTTTTGACTTTTTTCTTAATTATTGATATAATATTCATATGAGTGCGTTTGAAAGAACAATAAATTTAATTGGCCAAGATAATTTTGAAAAACTTCAAAGCAAAAAAATTATTGTTTTCGGGGTTGGTGGCGTTGGCGGTTATGTTGTTGAAATGCTTGTTAGAAGTGGCATAAATAATCTTACAATTGTGGATTTTGACAAAGTGAACATTAGCAACTTAAACAGGCAAATTGTGGCACTAAACTCTACTGTTGGGTTCTATAAAGTGAGTGCTTTTAAAGACCGAATTTTAGATATTAATCCACAAATAAATTTGCACATTTCAAACGAAAGATTATGTGCCGAAAATTTGGATGATTTTATGCTCTGTCAATATGACTATGTTATTGATTGCATTGATAGTTTTCAAGACAAATTGGCACTTATTGAATATTGTTCAAAAAACAATATTAATATAATTTCGTCAATGGGTGCAGGAAACAGATATAAGCAAACAACATTCAAAATTATGGATATAAGCAAAACTCAAAATAATGCCTTAGCAAAAAAAATAAGGCTGGCACTAAGAAAAATGGGCATAAAAAAATTAACAGTCTGTTCAACAGACAGCCCAAACGACAACACTTTTGACAAAACCAAAGTGCTTTCAATAAGTTTTAATGTTGCTTTGTGTGGAATTACCATTGCAAGTTTTATTATTAATGATATTATTAAAGACTAATCTTTTAAAGACAAAACGGCTTTCACAATCAAGACAAAAATGGATAATTATTCATAAAAAATTATAATTATTCACAAATAGTTTTAAAAAATATTAACAATCAAAACATAAATGCCAAAAAATGGGCAAAATAAAGAAAATATTAAAATTAAAGGAGAAGTTTATGAAAGAAATAAAACATATTGGGATTGAAGAATTTAACGACATTGTTATGGAACAAGGGGGAGTGGTTCTTGTGGACTTTTTTGCTTCATGGTGTGGGCCATGCAAGATGCTTGCGCCAATTTTAGAAGAAGTTAACAAAGAACTTGATGGTCAGCAAATTTGCAAAGTTGATATTGACGAAAGCTTTGACCTTGCAAAAAGTTACGGGGTTATGAGTGTTCCAACATTAATTTTGTTTAAGGATGGCAAAGAAATTAAAAGAGCAATCGGCCTTAAAAATAAAGACTTTATTATTGATATGATAAAAAGCCTATAAGTTCTTATAAAGTTTAATGTGATATTGTAACTGAAATAACATTTTTAAGCAGAAATAAAAATGTTAATTTAGAAAGTGTTGTTATTATAAACAAAAAATAAAAAAAATTTTCAAAATAACAGGTGATTGGCTATAAAATGCATTAAAATCAAAATGAGTATTGACAAATTTTGTTTAAAGTGATAGCATTTTACTGGGAGAGATTATGGAAAGAAAAGTTTATTTGGATTCGGCAGCAACAACTTATGTTAATAGTGAAGTTTTGGCAGAAATGATGCCTATGTTTAATGCAAATTTTGCAAATCCTTCAAGTTTGCATTTAATGGGTCAAAACGCTAATGCTAAGGTCGATGAAGCAAGAGAAAGAATTGCAAAAACAATTAATGCAAAACCTAGCGAAATTTATTTCACTTCAGGTGGAACAGAGGCAAATAACTGGGCAATTAGAGGCTTAGCATATGCAAATTCAAGCAAGGGTAAGCATATTATCACTTCAAAAATTGAGCATCACAGCATTCTTGAAGCATGCAAACAACTTGAAAAAGAAGGTTTTAGGGTTACATATCTAGATGTTGATGAAACAGGTATTGTTAAACTTGCTGACCTTATGCATTATATCTGTGATGACACCATTTTGGTTTCAATACAAGCCGCAAACAATGAAGTTGGAACAATTCAACATTTAAAAGCAATTGCTCAAACTTGTCATGAAAAAGAAGGTATTATTTTTCACACTGATTGTGTTCAAGCTTATTCGCACATAAATATCAATGTTGAAGATATTGGTATTGATGCTTTAACAATTTCTAGTCACAAAATTTATGGTCCAAAAGGCGCAGGATGCTTGTTTGTAAAAAAAGGAATAAAAATTGACAACCTAATTAGTGGCGGAAATCAAGAACGAGGCAAACGTGGCGGAACATTAAACACACCTGCAATTGTTGGCTTTGGGAAGGCGGCAGAAATTTCAAATCGAGATATGCATGCTGTTAACACCAAACTTAAAGGCTTGCGTGATTATCTTCAAAGTGAAATTTGCACTAAAATTGTTGGGGTGAAATTTAATGGTCATATGCATCAACGTCTTCCACATATCTTAAATTTAAGTTTTGAATGTATTGAGGGCGAAAGCATTTTGACGATGCTAGATTTAGAAGGCATTTGTGTTTCAACAGGTTCGGCTTGCACAAGCGGGTCGCTTGAACCTAGTCATGTATTAAATGCAATGGGGGTTCCTCATGAACTTTCAAATGGGACAATAAGATTTTCAATTTTAAAATCAACAACAAAAGAAGATATTGATTATGTGGTTGAAAAATTAATTAAAATTGTTGAAAAACTAAGAGCTATTTCTCCAATTCAACTTAAAGGGGGTAAGAAATAATGTATAATAAAAGTGTTATTGCAAGATTTCAAAATCCTAAAAACGCTGGATTAATAAAAAATGCCAACGGCGTTGGTGAAGTTGGTAATGCTAAATGTGGCGATATAATGAGAATATATCTAAAAATTGAAGATGGCGTTATTATGGATGCTAAATTTAAGACTTTTGGATGTGTTGCTGCAATTGTTGGGGCAGATTATGCTTGCGACAAAATTAAAGGCAAAAAAGTTGAAGATGCTTTAAAAGTTACAAATGAACAGATTTTGAAAGAAATGGGAGAGGTTCCACAAAACAAAATACATTGTTCAGTTTTGGCAGAAGAAGTTATTCATGAAGCCATTAAAGATTATTATAAAAAGTTAGAAAAAGAACAAAAAAAAGAAAAGAAAGATAATTAATTTTAATATAAAATTTAAGTCTTAAAAGAATAAAAATGATATTGTAAGCCTGCATGTTTCTAAATGTGGCAATTAAAATTTTTTAAATTTTACTTGCAATGCTTGCTTAAAATGAGCAAAAGCAGTCATATGGTAAAAATATAAAAATGATATTGTTAAGTCAATATCATTTTTTAATTAAAAAGCGTAATTAAACTTTACAGATTATTTATCTGCTCTTTAAGGCATTTTTCGCCTTTATCCATAATTTGTTGTGCTTTGGGGCTCATATGCACAATTACGGCACCAACAAGCATGCCCATCGCCAAACCAAAAGTAAAACATTCTTTCATTGTTAATTCCTCCTAAACATATTATTTGCAAATTTTGGTTGAATATTAAGGAAAATTTTACCACATAGTATAGTTTTATCATGATTAAAATTTACGTGTTATGAACTGGAAATGATACATGTATCGAGATAAAATGCTAAATATTTTTATTTTTTGTAATTCCTTAAATATATAAATTATAAATATCATAATTTTGTTTGTTAAAAATTGTAAAATTTGTTAAAATAAAATTGGGGTTTATTCTATGAAAATTATGGGGCTAGACTTTGGAAAGGCAAGAATTGGGATTGCTCTTTCAGATATCATGGGCTTTTTAGCTTCACCATACACAACATTAAATCGAACAACTGAAGAAAATGACCTTAAGTTTTTAGACAATATAATTAAAGAATATAAAATTGAAACCGTAGTCATGGGGTATCCGTTTGAAATGAGCGGGAATAAAGGTGAAACATGCAAAGCGGTTGAAGATTTTGCTGAAAAACTTAAAAATTTTTGCGGGGTTAATATTGTGTTTGTGGATGAAAGATTATCTAGCGTTGAAGCCGAAGAACAATTAAAAGAAACAATAAAAGATTGGAAACAACGAAAAAAACTTCTTGACCAAGTTGCTGCCAGCATAATTTTGCAAACCTACTTAGATTCAAAATAGAATTATAATAAAAAGGAGATTTTTTATGGAAGAAAAAGAAGAAAAGAGTGTTTTTGAACAACTACTTGATGAAAATGACGATTCAAATGTAGTTTTGATTGACGAAAACGAGAAGGAAGTGGAGTTTGAACAAATAGCAATAATTCCTGTTAAAGAACAAGTTTATGCAATTTTAAAACCAGTTAAACCTATGGAAGGCGTTAATGAAAATGAAGCCTTGGTTTTTGAACTTGAAGAAACTCCAGAAGGTGAAGAACTTTTAAATTTGTTAGATCCAGAAGAAGATTCTGATTTGATTGATATTGTTTTTGCTGAATATGATAAACTTTTTGAAGAAAACAAATAAATTAATTAATATAAAAAAGGTATCGTAACCCTATGAGATTGTCATTATTGAACGATTGCAGAACCGTAACCGGCCATCACCCACGGAACGACCGTGGCGCTCAAGACAATGCCGGTCTGCTGCTGAAACGACAGCGTAATGAGAT
>CAJMEO010000006.1 GCA_905212505.1 uncultured Christensenella sp. | reverse complement strand
TATAATATATTTAAGCGGACTTAGATAATACTTGCAAAATTCAATAAATTAAGCATAGTTTTTTGTTTGAAATGGAAAAATAAAATAACAAGGTCTTAATTTATTACTAAAATTAAATTTATTCAAGGATAAAATGGAAAAGGTAAAGAAGTCAAACAAGCGTTCAAAAATTTTTGTTGGTTTAATGTTGGTGCTAATAATTTTGTTTAGCATCAGTTTTACTTATGCTTGGTTCACCGACAAAAAAGAAAAATCATTAAGTATGCGATTTGGCAGTATTGCCTTGAAAATAACCGATGATGATGGAAATAAAATAACTTCTGAAACTTTAACTTTTAATATAGACAGAAAATATATCGAATATCAAACTGGTGGAAAAATTATGCCAGGTGATGTTGTAAAGTTAAACTTGAATGTTGGGCTTGAACAAATTAGTGCCAATGCTTATTATGTTGTTAAAATAACCGACACAATGGGTGTGTTTGAAGATGCAATTTACTTTGCTGACGGAACAAAAGATGCAAGCAGCAATCTTGTTATTTATCAAACTAATGGGCTTAACACTTGGGTTCAGGGCGATGAAACAAAAACTTTTGTTGACAAAAAGGTTGGTAAAATAACAAAAGACGAAACTCATCCAATGAATATTGCGGCAACAATTTCAACCGACTATGAAGGTCAAAACACAAGCACAACTGTATATTGCCAAATTTTGGCAATTCAACAAGCAAATTTAAGTGAAGAGATGGCTCAATCAATGCTTATTGATTATCTTCCAAGTGGCTATATGAAAGTTGAAAAAATTATTGGAACCAATAACGCAACATACAGTTATAACAATGGGTTGAACACCAGTGTTGCGTGGAAAGATATTTCAAAAATTGATGTTGCAATGCAGTTCACATCAGTTCCAAGCGATCAACCAATGCTTTTTTCAACCTTCACTTCAGAAACAACAAAGTCATCACCATACATTTTTGTTGGGGATAATTCAAGCACAGGATTTGTTGATTTAACTGGCACAACAACGCCATATTATAACAAAACGCAATTAACAAACAACGGAATTAAAGAATTCAGTATAACATTAAACTCTAACACTCAAACAGGAATTGCATGTTTTGGCTGTTGGTCAGATAGCTATTGGTCCGCAAGTTGGGAATTAAGCCGTCTTGTGATTTATGGAACAAATGGGGAAATGCTAAAAAACTTTGTCCCAAGCGTTAGAACTTCAGACGGAAAAGTTGGCTTCTTTGAAGCGGTTAGCAAGACTTTTGTGGCTAATTCAAACACCGAAAAAGAATTTATTGCAGGCGAGTATGTTATTCCAGACGATTATTCACAAGTTGAATATATTCAAAGTGACGGAACTCAATGGATAGACACAGGTTTTAAACCAACGAATAAAACAAATATTGAAATAGTTACTCAATCAGAAGATAATACACATGATATGCCTATTTTTGGAGTACGTGATGGTACAAATCAATATATAATTTGGCACCATAGTCAAAATAGCGTAACTCCGATAAATGCTTTGGTGTATGGCAGTCGAAGCAGTAGGGCAATAAACTATGGGACATTGTCACAAAAACACACGATTAAAGTTGTGAATGGGGTGTTCTGTTGGGATGATCACGTGCTTGTTGATTATTCTTCAAGTGTTGACACTCAATTTAATTGTGTAAATAATGCCATATTGTTTGGTTTGCAAACTAATGGAAGTATTGAAAATAGAAAATATTATGGAAAAATTTATTCTTGCAAAATCACGAACAATGGTGCTTTGGAAAGAGTGTTCATACCTGCTGTTAGAAATTCAGACGCAAAAGCAGGCTTATTAGACTTGGTTGAAAACAAGTTCTATCCAAATCTTGGAAGCGGTGATGATTTTGTGATAAGTGGTCAGGAAATTCCTTATAACTATCAAGAGGTTGAATATTTGGAAAGCACAGGTGTTCAATCAATCAACACAGGTGTTAGCATTTCGTCTTCGGTGACTGATTTTGATGTTGAAATGTCTGTTATGTGGACGAATTTCTCAACAAGGCAACTAATGGGATATAGCGGTGATTCTGGTGGTTATTTTGGTGTTAATGCTGGGGGATATTATGATAAAGGAGCTAGTTCGAACTCAACAATAAAAGCAAGTGGGTCATCTTTTGATAAACTTTTGTATTCAAGAAAATCTGGAAGAGACTCTTTAACGGCAAATGGCCAACAAGTGTTCAATAAAGCACCGGACACAACTAGCGGCGATTTTAGATTGTTCAGTTTGGGCGGAAGTTATCTTTGCTATGTGAAACTTGAATATTGCACAATCAAAGTTGGGGGAACTATTGTTCGTGACTTTGTTCCATGCATAAGACGAAGCGATAACAAACCTGGGCTGTTTGACAAAGTTAACAAACAATTTTATGTTAATAATAAATCTGGTGCAGATTTCAAAACAAGCCTTCTTTCTGCAGACTATTCACAAGTGAGTTATTTAGAATCAACAGGCACGCAACATATTTTTACTGACTACACTCCAAATCAAAACACAAAAATAGAAATTGACGTTGCTCCAACTTCCGTTGCTTCTAACGCTGCGTTTTTCTGTGCGAGAAACTCTATGACAACCAACAGTTTCACACTATTTTTGCTAAGCGGACAATTTAGGGCTGATTATACTTCAACTCAAAATTCTTTATACGATGGTTCAATCCCTGTAAAAGCAGTGGCAGGGTCAAGATATAAAATTTCAATGCAGGCAGGGAAAATAACCTTAAACGATAAAGATTATGAATTGCCAAACACAAGTTTTACAGCAGGAAGTCCTTTAAGACTGTTTGCAAGTCATCAAACTTATAGCGATGGGAATGCTTCTAGTCTTGGTAATTTTGCTCAAACAAAAATGTATTCATGCAAAATTTATGAAAGTGGTTTGCTTGTTCGCAATTTTATTCCTGTTGTTAGAAAATCAGACTCTAAGGCTGGGTTATATGACATGGTTAACAGAGTTTTCTATGAAAATCAAGGAACTGGAAATTTTAACTTTGGTTAATTTAAATGCATTTTGAAAAATGATTTAAAAAAAGTGAAATAAAAAAGAACACATTGACTTATTCTTCAATTTGTTCTTTTTTTGTTTTTGAAGACGAGTTTTAAATTGTTCTTTTTAAGCAAATTTATTAAATTTAATATTTTTATTGTTAGCAATATATTCAAAATTTTTTTAGAATTTTCTTTTTTATTAAATATAATTTTTGATAACCGTCTAGTTTTCAGTTGTTTTGCTTGTGTTTTCTGCATTTATTATTTCTTTGTCTGCTTTTTCTTTGTCAGATTCATCATTTTGTTTTTTAAGTTCTTTCAAAATGTCAGCAAGCAATTCATCTGTGGTTGGTTTTGGTGGAATAACAGGTTTTTGTGCAACTTCTTGTGCTTTTTGTTCTTCAACCTTTTTGATTTCTTCTTCAGACAAACCTTGTTTTTTCAATTTTTTAAGTTCTTTTTTGCTTAATAACACAATTTTTTGATTTATTTCTTTTGTGAATTTTGTTGCTGCATTAAAAGCTTTCAAAATTAAGAATAAAATGAACGCAATAATAAAGAAATTTAAAATTGCTGTTAAAAACGCACCCCAATCAATATAAATGCTTTTTGCAAGGTCAACAATTTGATTTCCTTCAGCATCAATTGTATAAACTTTCTTTAAAAACGTATAAGCCGATTCAAGACCATTTGTTCCGCCAAGAGATAGCAACCAATTTATGCATGGCATGATAATTTTGTTTGTCAGTGCAGTTACAATTGCCGTGAAGGCGCTTGCAACGATAACACCGATTGCCATGTCAACAACATTTCCACGTGAAATAAACTTTTTAAATTCTTCAAAAAACTTTTTTAATTTTTTCATATTTCTTATTATAAATTGAAATATTTCAATTGTCAAATTATAAGTGTAAGTTTTTTTAAATGCTTTTTTGTATTAATACTTTAATCAAATTTGACTTCTTTTAGTTGTTATTATAGGTTATTATATATAAATAAATAAAATTATTTATATTTATTTGTAAAAATTTGCAATATTTGTTAAAATATTTGTAAACCTAATAATAGGAGTTTTTTGCAATGAAAAAAATAAAAACTTTTGCTTTGTTGTTAATTTGTTTGTTTGCAAGCACGATTTTCTTTGCTTGTAACAAAACTATTCATGTAAAATCTATTCAGTTAAGCGAAACTGAAATTGTTTTAAGGCCAAATGAATCAAAGGATATTTCGGTTTCATTAGAGCCAGTTAATGCAACAAACAAAAATTTTAAATTTATTTTGACTGATGATGAATTTGTTAGCGTTGTTCAAGATAATGAAGATTGCACAAAAGCTAAAGTTATTGCAAAGGAAGGCTTGGTTGGCACTTTCACAACCTTTTTGCAAGTTGAAAGTGAAGACCAAAAACTTAGAAGTGATTTATGTAAAATCACAATTTATACAGACAAGACAAAACTTTTTGCTCCACAAAACTTAGATTATGATGCAGACAATCAACTTATTGTTTGGGATAAAATTGATTCCGCAAGCGGTTATAAACTTAAAATTAACATTGAAGGCGAGATTGAGTCTCCTGAAATTATTTGCTCTACAAATTCATATAAAATTGATGAATATTTTAACAAAATTATTTCTGTTCAAGTTAAAAGTTTGGGTGACGATGTTGTATATCTTGACAGTGATTTTGGTGAAAAGACTTTCAAATTTATGCAACTTGAAGAACCTAAGAATTTAACAAATGACGGAAATTTTGTTAAGTTTGACAAAGTTAATAATGCAAAAGAATATGAAATTTATGTTTTTGAAAATAGCATTGAAACCGAGCCGAAATATAATCGTACAGTTTCGGATGAAAATTTTGATTCTGAAATTGTTTGTGAAATAGCAGAACTTCAAACGCCGGGCAAACAATTCTTTGTGAAAGTTAGGGCAAAAGCTTTTTCTTTAGACGAAGTTACTGTATATCAATCAAAAAGCGAAAATTATATTGAAGTTAATAAAATTGCAACTCCACTTGTTAACAACTCAAACTTAAAGTTTACATACAACACAAACACAATTTCGTGGAATGCAAATCCAAATGCAAGTGGATATAAACTTAGAAGATATAAAAGTGGTGTTATAGATAAAGAATATATTTTCGATAACGAAAATTTAAACGTTAATCATCTTGTTCTTGACACAAGTGGCGATAAGCTTGTTGCAGGAAAATATTCATATACATTAACTATTCTTGGAAATGGCAAAAATTATCTTGATAGCAATGAAAGTGATGGCCTTATTGTTGAAAAACTTTCTGCTCCTCAAATTTTTGTGCAAGACGGCGAAGTAGTTTGGAATAGAATTGAAAATATTGGCGGTTATAAATTTGTTATTGTTGGAAAGTTAGAAGAAAATTTATCAACCGAGCAAACAAATTTTTCCTTAGATTCAACACTTTCAAAACCTTTTGAAGCGGGCACTTATCAATTCAAAATTGCAAGCTTAGGAAATGGAACAAACACAATAACAAGTGATTTTAGCAGTGTTTATAGTTTTGATAAACTTGACAGACCTGAAACTCCAACACTTTCAGGAAATCAATATTTAACATTCAGAACATTAAATGAAGTTCAAATTTTAAACGTTTCTTTAACTCATTATAACGCAAATGGCAGTGTTGATTTTATTCAAGAAAAAGAAATAAACAATTTTGCAACAACTTCAACAAACAAAATTGCAACAATTGACATGTTGAATGATGTTTATAAAAATTCACTTTATCCACAAGGTTTATATAAAGTTTATGTTAAGGGTTATGCTCAAAACTTGATAAAAAGTGAACCAAGTGAAACTTTTGAATTTACAAAACTTGCAAACACTCAAACAGTTAGCATAGAAAAAGGGGAAATATCATATTCAAAACCAGAAAACGTTAATATTGTTGAAGTTTTATTAAACGATATCGTTGTTTATTCAGATATCCCTGAAAATTTTGATATTAACAGCATATCAGGCTTTGAAGCGGGCAGAGAATATAACATTCAATTAAGATACTACCCACAAACAAACACTAATTTTGTTATCAGCAACAAAACAGAAAAGGTTTATTTTGAAAAGATTTTGGCAAGTACAAATTTATTGTCTGTTCAAAATGGGGAAATTCTTGTTCAATCTTCAGTAACTGGCACGACGGTTTTTGAAGTTAAAACATCATCTAGTGATGTTATTACAAAATATTATAATCTTGACCAAATAAAGTTTGAAGAAAATAATTCATATTCAATAAAAATGTATTTTGAAGGCAATGATTATCGCTTAAATAGTGATTATTCCAACGAAATTACTGTTGAACTTATGAAAGCAATTTCTGATTTATCATATAATAATGGCAAAATTTCATTCACTTCAAACGACGCACAAACTTATAAGGCAATAATAAAATCCGGGTCAATTAAAAAGACTGTTGAAAACATTTCAAGCCTTGCAAGTTATTCTGAAATTGAAAACGAAACAACAAAAATTAGCTTTGAACTTAAAGATTTAATTTCAGCGATTCTGCCAATAGAATATGACAATTTGGGCGATAATCTAGAAATTTATATTGAAACGATAGGTTGTAAAACGAACAAAGCAGACAGACAAAAATATTCAACATTATCAAACAATTCAAATTCAATTTTTGTTCAATATCAAAAAGCCAGAGAAATAATAGATTTGGAAGTTTCAGAAGATAATTTAGAGTTTAAAACATGCAATGCAGAAAATTATTATGCAAAATTGACTTTAAGCGGAAATGAACAAACAATAAACCTAAGCACATTAACAAGTTTTGAAATTAACGATAATGTTAATGGTACTGCAACTTTTTCAATAAACGAATTAATCAAAAAAGCATATCCTGATAGTTATGGAAGTTTAGAAGATATAGTTGAAATATACATTTTGTGTGATGGATTAAATTCTAAATTTGAAATTAAAAATGATATTGTTATTTTTAAAACCGTTGATAGGTCAGAATCTGTATATCTAAATATTCTTAACAACCCAACATCTCTTCGTGCAAGTAAATTATTAGATTTAGTAACTGATCCAACCATGATTTCCGAAAACAATATTGGGCTTAACAAGTTATATTTTGATTGTAATGAAAAAGTCAATATGTTTGAATTTAATTACACAAACAGTTTAAATGTAACAAAAACAAAAATTTTGACATTATCAAACTATTTAAGTTTGTATAAAACTTCAAACGGAATTAACACTTATCAAATAAACACTTCTTTCCTAGACGCAGACAAATATTCATTCACATTAAAAAGTCTTCGTGAAACCAAAGGAGAAATGAATCAAAATTTAAACTCTTATGTTTATAATTATGATAGTTATAGTTATGTTGAATTGGCAGATGTCACAAAATTATCTATGCCTTCTTCAATTGAATGTGTTGACGGAAAGATTGTTATTAATGATGAATCTTCAAGTCCATCTGGATGTAGTAATGCATATCTACTAACCATTAACGGCAAGGTTATTTATGATGACGTTTTGGGGGAAGGGAATGATATCAATGATGTTTTAAACACGGTTAGCCTTGATAACCCTTCATCAATATTATCTGCTTTGACTTTAATCAATCAATTTACAGTAAAAGAAAGAGTTTTGCCATCAGCTTATTGTGGAACTTTTGAGGTCTCTGTTTTGAAAATCGTTATCCCTCAAGGTATGAACTTGACAGGCGGTGTTGCAATTCAAGCAGACACGCTTCAACCAATAACAGTAACAAGACTTGAAACAATAAAACCTCAAATTATAAATGGGATAATTGAATGGAACTCAATAAAGGATGCTGAAGTTTATTCACTTTACAAAACAAAAGTTGAAAACGGCAAAAAAGTTGTTGATCTTGACAATTTAATCACAACAAAAAATTCAGACGATGAACTTAAATTTGATATTTATAATTATTTAAATGGACAAGCGGGCTCATATTCTTATGTTATGATTGCAAGAACAACCAAAGATAATTATCTTTCAAGTTTAACTTCAAGTTTGATAGAATTTGAAATTTTAGCAACTCCAGATATTTATGTCGAAAATGGAAAAGTTGTTTGGAATGCAGTAAATAATACGGCCGGATATAAACTTGACGTCTATAAAGAAGGGGTATATTTTGATTCTTTAATTTTGAATAAATCAGTTTTAAGTTATGATGCCATGATGTCTTCTAAAAATAAAGCACTAGATAGTGCAAATTACGAATTCAGAATTACGGCATTAGGAGAAATTCAGAAAAATGATTTAAATGAATTTAAAGATGAAACCACTGTTATAAAAAGTTTAACAACCGAAGAAAACACTTGCTCGGCCTTTAAACTTCAAACTCCTCAAAAAGTTTATGTTGAAGATGGAATGTTAGTGCTAAGCCAAGTTAATTCAAATAATGGGGTTAACTATTACAACTTGTTAATAAATCAAAAAGCAACAACGATAGACAAAACAAAATTAAAATTTGATCTTGGGGTAAGTTACAAAGCCGGAGTTTATAATTTATTATATCAAGCGGTGGGAGGCAACACCACATTAACAAGTAATTTTTCAGATGATTTTGATGCTGAAAAACTTCCAGCAACAAGCGAAATTTATATGCTTGGTGGCGAATTATTTTGGAATAATGTTTCGGCTGAAAATTATGAAAATGGCTTGAGTGCTGTTAAATATAATTTCAGTTTAAATAAAGAAAATTCAGTTTATTCTCAACAAACTTTAGCAACAACATTTGAAATAAGCAAACAAGACGCTGTTTCTTTTGGACTTTACACATTTGAAGTTAAAGTTCTTGGCGATAACTATTATTATTTAAACAGTGATTCGGCTTATTTAAATAATGTTGTAAAACTTGCCGAAATCAAAGATATAAGAGTTGAAAATGGAATTTTAACATGGACAAACCCTAGACCAAGTGATATTGTAGGTTTGCCTGCAAATTCAAAAGCAAGTCCTAATGGGTATAAGTTAATTATAAATAAAGATGATTATAACAAGAAAGAATATAAAATTGAAGACGGTACAAATCAGTTTGTGTTGGGTGAAGATTATGCTTTTGGCGAGTATAATTTAACAATTCAAAACATTGGCAATGCTGAACAAAGTTCTGATTATAATTATTCAAACAGTAAAATTGTTAGTGGAAAAGTTTACAAATTGATGTCACCAACCGAATTAAACATTTCTGATGGTATTAATTTAAAATGGAAAAATCCAAACACTAAACTTGTTCAAAATTATATTGTAAATATTAAATGCACGAATGATGATGTTATTGATTATTACAGCGGAGTGATTTATTCTTCAACAAAATCGATAAGAT
Source organism: uncultured Christensenella sp. (assembly GCA_905212505.1). Classification (GTDB taxonomy): domain Bacteria; phylum Bacillota; class Clostridia; order Christensenellales; family UBA1242; genus UBA7868. Next base: position 3,417 of record CAJMEO010000006.1, on the reverse strand, counting down.
TTGAAGACATTTGTTATTATGAAAATGCAAATGGTGAAAAAGTTCTTATTTTATCAACAAACTCAAGCATAATAACAGATGCGCAAGGAAATATGAGTTTCAACGGATTTAGTGTTAATAAATTTAATGGCGAAGGTGAAATTGAAGTTTATATTCGTGCTTATGGAGACAGTGAATTTATTAATTCAGAAAAAAGCAATACATTAAACATTATAAGACCAAAAGAAATTACAAACTTAAAAATCGAACATGGGCTTGTTTCTTGGGATAATTCTGAAGATGCAAATGGTTATATTTTAAGTTTGACAAGATACACTTTAAATGAAAGTCAAGAAAAAGTGTTTGATGATGAATATGGCGAAAATTATAATTTAGTTTATGTTAACAAAAATTCTTATAATTTGACCGATGTTAACTATTATTATAATGTAACAGTGAGAGCATATTCTTTGGTTACATCAGGCGATAATCAAACAATGGCGTCAAAACCAGTAAGTTATGAAAACTTCTTGTTTAATTCATTTACTGATGGAAATGGTTCAAAACTAAATCCATATATGATAACCAGTGAAAATACGCTTGCTTTAATTAAATATAATAATGTTGCTTTCTATAAACTTGCAAATAATATTAATTTAACAAAAAATTGGACTTCATTATTCACAAAATCAAGACCTTTTGCAGGAAATCTTGATGGCGACGGAAAGACAATTTCAAATTTAACTATTTATGAAAAGTACACTTATTCAGGATTACTTGGATATGTTGGAAAAGACACTATTAGTGATGATAGGGTTGTTAATGGCGAAAGAATACAATTTATTGATGAACAAAATCAACTAAGGGTTGGTAGAGTTGAAAACATCGACTTTAACACTTCAACAATTTCTGCCGGATTTAATGTTGGTATTATCTGCGGATTAAATGAAGGGGAAATTTATAACATCAATATAAGAAATGCAAGCGTAGTTTCAAGTTCTGAAGAATTGGTTGATACTGATGCGTCTTACAGATCAATATATTCAGGTTTAGTAACAGGTGTAAACAATGGGAAAATTGAAAAAGTGTCTGTTCAAACTGATAATACAGCATCGAGAGTTGAACCTCAAGCAAAAACAACATTATACTCTGGGGGTATTTGTGCAACAAATAACGGTGAAATAGTTTATTGCTATGTTAAAGCTGATGTTTATGGAACTGTTGCTGGTGGAATTTGTGCGATTAACAACAAAAATATTGACTTCTGTGCGGTTTATGGAACTGTAACTTGCGAAAACTATGTTTCAAACAAAGCAACTTTAATTGCTCGTGCGGGAGGAATTTCTGCTTACAATAATGAAAACGCAAGAATTTCTAATGTTATTGTTGAAAATGATTTGTTTGGAACAACTTCACATGTTGGAATTTCAAACATTTCAACAACAAATGTGCCAAATGAAATTGTGTATGTTGGTGGATTAGTTGGGGAAAATAAAGGCGAATGTTTTAATGCTTTTGTAAGGATTGATATATTCAATAAAAGCGAAAATGGTGTTGATTGTGTGCTTGGATACTTGTTTGGATATAACACAAACAACACTGTAAACAATTGTAAATTTGTTTTAAGCGCTGAAACAGATGCAGTACAAATTTCAGGCGACACAATATCTATTAATTCATCAAATTGTCAAGTTTCAAATCACTCACAAAATATGATTGATGAATTTAATGCTTATAATGCAGAAAAACAAATAACAAATTATGAATGGAACTACATTGAATATTACGAATTTAACGAAAGTATAAGAATGAATATTGATATTGGGTTTATAAAAATTTAATTGGGAAAGAGGCAAAATGAAACAATATAACTTTAAACTTATTTATAAAAAATTTAACAAAAAAGCAAATATAATAAAAAATTTTGTTGTATTGTTCTTTTTGCTTCTTTTTGCAATTTTTACAGTGCTGTTTGCAACCGGTAAAATCCAAATTATGCATATTTTAACAAACAGTTCTGCGCCCTATCATCCTGCTGGTTCACTTGCAATTGAATATAAAGTTGATTTTGACAAACTACAAGTTGGAGATTTTATAACATGGAGCGTAAATAATGGTAAGTCTTTTGTGACTCATCAAATTGTTAAAATTAACAAAGAAGCGAAAACCGTAACAACAAGTCAACAACAATATAATGAAAATGGCATAAAACCAATGGAAGAGTGGGAAGAAAAAAATTTTGATGCACCAAAAACAGAAAGTCAATATTATGGAAAAGTTTTATTTTCAATTCCTAATTTCGGGCTTTATTTAACAAGCATAAAAGAGATGGTGTTAATAAATAATTCTATTAATATTCTTGGAATTGTTTCAATAATTTTGGCATACTTAGTTTATTATTTCTTCAGTAAATTTTTGCACACGCCAACTTTCGTTTTGTGGGGGAAAAGAAATTGACAAAAGTTAAAAGATTAGAATTTTCTTTTATAATTATATTAACAGTGATTGTTTTATCGCTTTCACTAAGTTTTTCAATGGCATATTTTAAATTTAACAAACAATTCAGTTCGTCGGGTGAACTTCCAATTCTGCACATTGATAAAATTGTTGAAACTAATGATATAAATTATCTTAATGATGGCACAATAAGGTATAATTTGAACGATGTTAATTTCAAAGTTAGTTTAACGACCAACGGAAACAATATTTCTGGTTTTGTTAGAGTTTATGTTTTAATAAGTTGGCTTGATGGTTTAAGCAACACTAAACGTGATGATAGTAATAATTTAGTAACTATATGCAAACTCAATTTCGATGAAACAGTTTGGGAAATTCTTGGTGACGAAGAAAGGGGTTACTATTATTATTTAAAAGATAAAAATGCTGTGGAGCCAAACAAAGAAATAATACTATTTAACAGTGTTTCTTTTGACGATACTTTTTCAACAATATATTCAAATAAACTTGTTGAAATTACAATGTTGGCAGAAATTTGTCAAGCAACAAATAAACCAGAAAATTGGTAGGTGGTTATGAAGAAAAAAACAAGCTTAGTAACAATTATATCTTTATGCGTGCTTTCAATTGCACTTTTAACTTTAAACTTAAGTTTATCGCTTTTTGGAGACTCAATTGATAAATCAGGTGTTATTCAGTTTAAACAACATAAACTTGATATTGACATTGTGGATAATGAATCTATAATTTTATCAAGAGAAGAACTTACAATTGGAAGTGTTGCAACAAGAAAAATTAATATAAAAAATCCAACAAATTCAACAAGTTGTGTTTTTCGCTTATGGATTGAATTTTATGTTGAAGGAAAGCTTGATAACGAATATCTTTCTCTAAGTTTAGATGAAACTAAATTTATTAAAAATGAAGATGGAAAAATTTTCTATAAGGGTGTTCTTTCTTCAGGCGGAAATATTTCTGATC
>CAJMEO010000005.1 GCA_905212505.1 uncultured Christensenella sp. | reverse complement strand
ATGTTAGACAACTCGGTAGTAGCCTTCTCCTGCTCTCCTACCATACCATTATAACCACTGAACACCCAGAGCACCAACACAACGATGACGCCTAAGATGATCCATCCTGTTTTCTTCATACTTTTTTATTATTGATTAATGATTATTGATTATCTATCAACTATAAACTATTAATTATCAACTACTACCAGCTTCCGCCGGAACCACCGCCAGAGAACGTTCCACCACCAAAAGAGCCGCCAGAGAAGCCGCCTCCTCCACCGCCGGAGAATCCTCCGCCGCCCATGAAGAACGGTGGCAACCAGTCGTCATCATCATTTCTTCTTCGCGACTGGTTTTTCCCCTTTCCCTTCGGTCTTGGTTTAACCAGACCCACCTGCTCCAGGATGTAACGGACGAGGTAATAGATCGGGATTCCGAAAAAGAGAAGGAACAGGATAACGACCAGTACCCAATCCTCTTCATCATTCACAGTCCCCTCGTCTACCGACTCAATTCCGGTACGTCCGCTTTTCACCTTATTATATATAGCACGGCTCACGGAGGCTACCGCCTCTCCAGGATTGTCTTCCCGCATATTCTTCACGATGCAAGCCCTAGCGATATCATCACAGTCCACATCCGTCAACTCGCCCTCCAGTCCACTACCAGGAGCAATAAAATACTTATGATCTTCCACTGCGATAACAACGACCAATCCCCTTCGGCTTTTCTTATATCCAATACCATATTTATTGCCCACATCCTGTGCCATCCGGAAAGCATCCTGATTATCCACCTTGCCTACAATGATAAGTACATTCTGCACGCCACATTCCAACTTCAACTTCTGTAGATAAAAATTGGCAGAATCCTTCTGCGCCTTATCCACATATCCATCAGGATCGGAAACATATTGCGTAGAATCCTGCAGGAAAGGAATCGGCACATCATCCGCTTTCCATTCCTTCTTGGCTGCCAATGACAAGATGCCGAATGCCACTAACACAATCAGTGTAAAATATCTCTTAAATGCCATAATTTCTCATTTTTGATGCAAAAATACAGAATAAAAACCTAATATGCAAATACTTAGAGCATTTTTTTGCAAAAAAAGCCTTAACTATTTTGTTATATCATAAAAAACTTGTATCTTTGCACACCGATTTAAGATAAATAAGTAAAATAAACAAAATATACAAGAAATGACAAAAGCAGATATCATCAACGAAGTATCGATGAACACAGGTATTCCTAAGAAAGAAGTTAGCACTGTGGTAGAGGCATTCATGGACGAAGTCAAGAAGTGTCTGATCGAGAAGAAAGATAGCGTATTTATGCGCGGTTTCGGTAGCTTCAACATCAAGCATCGTGCAGCCAAGACTGCTCGTAACATCTCTAAGAATACTACCATCACCATCCCAGCTCACGACTTGCCAAGCTTCAAGCCATCTAAGAGCTTCATCGAGGAGATGCAGAACGCTCAGTAATACTGCTGGACAAGAAGAGAGAAATATCATTTTTTATAGTTCCAAGACTGAAAATTATATGATAACCATAACTTCCTAGAACTGGACTAGCATATACAGTGTAGTCTTTTGAACCATCAACGGTATACATGCTTCGACTTGCATCTGCAAACTCTTTAATCATTGTGTCGGCAACATTGGTGTCTAGGTTAATTGCATAATATTGACTTTGACTGTTTAATGCACTTATTATTCCGTCATCATCATTATACATTTCAATAAATTCAATAAATTTTGCAACTTTTTCATTGTCTGTTTCACAATTTTTTATTGCAGTGTTAATTTCTTCAAACACTTGCTGAACAGTTTTTTCTTGTGCTTTTTCATCAAGTTTGTTTTTAACTTTAATTTCCCCTGCAATTTTGTTAACTTTTCCTGCATATTGTTCAGGCGTTATCTGCCCAATGCTTAGTTTGTTGTCAAGTTCTTTAATTTGATTTGTTTGTATGTTAGAATATTTTAGCAAAACATGAGCAACTTGGATGTATTTTTCTCCAAAAGGTTGATAGTAAACTTCACCAGCGCCACTTGAAGTGTCTTGCATTTTTGTGTTATAAGCACTTTCATCTAATGCATATGTGAAAGCGCTGCTTTTTACAAGCTCAATATATTTTTCTTTGATTTTTTCAAAGTCAATTTCCATATTAGATTCATAATCTTCTTGGAACATTGTTATATATTCATTTTTTTCATAAATCTTATAAATTCTGTTTATTTCTTTTTCAAAAATCTCACTTTCTTTTAAGTCTTTATATTCATCCCTGCTCTTTTTGGTTTGATTTATATATTTTGAATATGCTCTTTGAGCAAGACCTTCAATTCCATATTCATTAAGTGTGAATTTAATTAATTCAGTGTCGGTTTCTTCCTCTTTTTCTTTATCTCTTGAATATTCATATTGATTTGTGTCTGTGTTAAATTTTCTTGTTACTTTCTTTTTATATGGTGTAAATTTAGTCACACTTTTTTCGTCGCTCGCAGTTTCAGGCACCTTTAAGTTTTCATTTTTGATGATTTCATCTGCATAAGTTTTAACTTGTTCGTTAACATAGTCATAAACTTCTTTCCAAATTTTGTTTTGTCTTGTGATTGACAACTCTCCAAATTTTTCCTTTGCCTTTTTTAAAACAAGTTCTCTGTTTATTAAATCTTCCAAAGTTTGTTTTACGGCTTGTTCCGTTGTCATTGATTGTTGCTCAACATAGTTATAGCCAAAACTGTTATAACCAAGAATTAAATCTTCCATTGAAATTTTAATGTCATCAATACTTGCAACGGTTTGACTTAGATATTTTGTGTTGTTTATGGTAATTAAACTGCACGCAGAAAAAAGGCAATTTACGCCAAGCAAAAGAATAAGAGCAATTGCAGTAAGTATTTTTTTCACGAATAATCTCCTTATTTTGAGTGTTTGCAGAAATAATTTCTGCCAGCATTATGATTAATTATATAATAATTAAAATTTTTTTGCAAATATTTTTAAGATTTTATAAAAATATTAATAATTTGTTTAATTTTTTCTAGCACATCGGCGTTTAAATTTATTTCAATTATTGGCAAAGTCTTCAATTTTAAACTTAAAACACGTTTGTTTTTGCTAAGTTTTTGAAGCATTGTTTCATTATCTATGCAAGATTTATCATAAAATTCAATAAAACATACATCTTGGTTTATAACAACACGTTTTGCTTTGAAATTTTGCAATAGATTTTTTAATAACGCACAATACGTTAGGTTTGTTATTGACTTTGGAACTGAGCCATATTTTTTGCTTAAAATGTTTTCAAGTTCTTCACGCCTTTCAACACTTGTGATATTTGATATTTCTTCATAAACTTCAAATCGACTTTCTTCATTTTCAATATAATCTTTAGGAATAAAACAATCAAGTTTAATATCAAGTTTAAGGTCTTTCACTTCTTTTGTTTTATTGCCTTTAAGTTCATTTATTGCTTCTTTCAAAAGTTTATTATACATATCAATTCCAACTTTTTCAATATGTCCACTTTGCTCCGCTCCAAAAATTGAGCCAGCGCCCCTGATTTCTAAATCTTTCATTGCAATTTTAAAACCACTTCCCAAACTTGAAAATTCGCTTAATGCCGATAAACGCTTATATCCTTCTTCGGTCAAACTACGGTTATCATCATAAGTGAAATAAGCAAAGGCTTCTCTATCACTTCGCCCAACTCTGCCTCTCAATTGATAAAGTTGGCTTAATCCAAGTTTATCAGCATTAGTTATGATTATTGTGTTTGCTTTTGGAAGGTCAATTCCGTTTTCTATCAAAACAGTTGAAATTAAAATTTGAACTTCTTCGTTATAAACTTTCATAATAACTTTTTCAAGTTCTTTTTTGTCCATTTGTCCGTGTGCAACAGCAATATTAACATTTGGAAAATAACTTGACAGAGTTTTTGCAAGTTGGTTTATTGTTTCAACGCGGTTGTGAACAATCAAAACTTGGCCTTGCCTTGACAACTCTTTATTAACAGCATCTTTTACAAGATTTGGTGAATACTCAGTTACTATGCTTTGAACTGGAATTCGGTTTTTGGGTGGTGTGTCTATTATGCTTATATCCCTAACGCCAATCAGACTCATGTTTAATGTTCTTGGGATTGGTGTTGCAGATAATGTTAAAACATCAATGTTTTGTTTTAAATTTTTAATTTTTTCTTTATCTCCCACACCAAATCGTTGTTCTTCGTCCAAAACAAGCAAACCTAAGTCTTTAAACACAACATCTTTTGATAAAAGTCTGTGAGTTCCACAAATCAAATCAATTTTTCCGTCCTTCAAATTCTGCAAAATTTCTTTTGTTTCTTTTGCTGATTTAAATCTGTTCAAACTTTTCACATTCACCATAAAACTTTTCATCCTCGCAAGACAAGTTTTATAATGTTGCTCACACAAAATTGTTGTTGGACATAAAAATGCAACTTGTTTTCCAGAAAGAATAGCCTTGAAAATTGCACGCATTGCAACTTCGGTTTTGCCATAACCAACATCGCCACAAACAAGTCTATCCATAACCTTTTCGCTTTCCATATCTTTTTTTATGTCATCCACGGCTTTTTGTTGGTCAGAAGTTAATGCAAACGGAAAAGCATTTTCAAATTCTTTTTGAACTATGTCATCAGGCAAAAAAGCAAAACCTTTAATTTTGTTTCTTTTCGCATAAAGTTCAATCAAATTAAAAGCAAGCTCTTTAACTTTTGCTTTAACTTTTTGTTTTTCTTTATAAAACTCATCACTTCCAAGTTTATTCAATTTTGGATTTTCACTTTCTCCAACATATTTTGAAATTAAATTTGTTTTTTCGCTTGGAAGATACAAAATGTCATTATTTGCAAATTCAAGAACAATATAATCTTTTTCAATTGAATTAAATTCTATTTTTTCAATTCTTTTGCAAAGGCAAATGCCAAATGTGTCATGAACAACAAAATCTCCAACTTTAGGCGTAAAAAAAACTTTTTTGATTTTGCTGTTTGTGTCAACAACTTTTTTGGTTCCATAAATGTTGTAATTTCCAAAGATTACAACTTTATCTTCAACAAAATTCACTCCTTGCAAAATTTTAGACACCAAAACATAAACACCATTTTGTTTGACTTGTTCAAAACTTGTAATTAAAGACACTTTAACTTCGACAGAATTTAAAAATTCTTCAAGTTTTAGTGCTTTTTCATTATTTTCGGCACACAATATTAATGTATAGTTAAGATTTACAAAATTCTTTATATCGTCAAGAAAAAAAGTGAAATTATTGTTATAATTTTTCACAAAACTTGACAAAAAACTATAAACCTCGTCGCTTTCAAAAATTTTGTTGCTTGTGTTCAAATTTAAAAACGCCAGTTTTGTGTTTTTGGCTTTAAAAATTTCTTCTTTTTTCATCACGCAATTCTTGTGAACATTTAAAAGTCTGCCTTCAAAAACCAACGAAGATAAAGACGAAGTGAAATTAATATATTCGTCACTTATATTGTCAGTTAAAAGTTTTGGTTCAACAAAAACAATCACGCCGTTTTCAGAATAGTCAAGAATATTACTGTCTAAATCGTTTAAAAAGGGAAGGATAAAATCAGAATTAATATTTTCACTTGGTCTATTCTCAATTTCGTGAAGCAAATTTTTTAAATTAGTTTTTTTCTGTTCATCTAAAGTTTTTTCAACTTCTTTGTTTATTTCTTGATAAACTTTATTTTCTATTTTATCTTCAAAATAAAAATTACAAGGACAAATTTCAAGACTTCCCATATCGCTTAAAATTTCATAATTTAAAAGCGAAAATTGCGAAATTTTTTCAACCAAATTATCAAAAAAACAAATTCTTATTGGACAAGCAAAATTTGTGCAAAAAATATTAATAATATCGCCACGAACTGAAAATTCACCTTCTTTTTCAAGTTCTTCAACCTTTTTATAGCCCATTTTGACAAGTTGATGCTTAAAGTTTTCAAAATCAGTTTCTTGATTAACTTTAAGTTTTGGACAAAAACTTTCAAATTTTTTTGGGTTTATTAATTTTTGCATCAAAACTTTATCAAGCACAATCAAAACATCAATTTGATTTTCTTTTAACAAAAACATTGCTTTTGTTAAATTCTTTATGTTTTCAAAATCAAAAAAATAACTGAATGTGTAATTTTCAATTCGGCTTAATAAAACAAAAGTTCTGAGCCCCAAACTTTCAAGTTGATTAGAATATCTATACGCTTCTTGAACAGATGAAACAACCAAAATTTTTTGCTTGTTAATCATTTTAAGCACAAAAGATATTTCATCAAATTTAAGCCCAAAACAAGAGCAATTTTTATTGCTCAAAACATCATCTATCAACTTTAAATATTTGCTTTGATTTGTTTTATTTTTTAAAATATTTATCATAAACTTACATTATCAACCTTTCCATTTTTAGAAATATATTCATCCAAAAACGAACTGGCTTTTTCAAACACCTCGTCAAAATTTTGTTTTTTACACTTGCTTAAAACATAATTTATAAGTGGCATTTTGCTGTTTTCGTCTTTAATTCCAATTCTCAAACGCTTAAAATTTTCACTTTGAAGAGATTTAACAATATCACGCATTCCGTTATGCGTTCCACTTTTGCCACTATTTCTGAACCTAATTTCACCAATAGGCAAATCATAGTCATCATAAATAACCAAAATATCATCAAGGTTCGCATTAAATTTATCAACAAAATTTTTAACACACAATCCACTATTATTCATATAAGTTGTGGGTTTTATTAAAATAACTTTTTCGTTGTTAATAATAGTTTCACAAAACTCACCATTATATTTTGTTTTGTTAAGTTTCAGGTTATGCCCATTCAAAAATCTATCAAGGCACATAAACCCCATGTTGTGATAGGTGTTATCATACTCTTTCCCAATGTTTCCAAGCCCAAAAATTAAAAGCATATATCCTCCTAGATTATTTTTTCATTTGAAATATCACTTCTTTGTTGCACAGTTTGATTTTTTATCACGCTGTAATCTGATATTGTTGAATTTTCAAGAATAACACTATTTTTTATAACAGAATTTTCAACCTTAACATTATTTTCTAAAATCACCTTATCTAAGGTGCAACAACAAAGTTTACAATTTTGTTTTATAACACTTTTGCCCAAAATCTTCACGTTTTCGCCAATTGTTACGCCTTTTTCAATGTTTACCATGGCATCAATAAACGCTGAAGCCTCATCTTCAAACAAAACGCCATTAGATTGATGATAAGAAATAATTCTTCTTTTCAAAACATTTAAGCAAGAAGAAAAACTTTGGCTGTCAAAAACCTTCAAAAAGTCTTCTTCAAAAAAATTTTGTTCAAGCGGATTATAAATTTTTTCCACACTTTTTAGATAGTTTGTTTCAAACATAAAACCACGATTAAATTTTAAACTGCAAAGTTTTTTTATTAAAAAATAATCAACAATTTCAAGCACTGTCTTTTTTGTTAAAAGTGGAGTGTCTGAAAACAAAACTAAAACATATTTTTTTTCGTTTAAATTTTGTTTTATTGTTTCAATTATGTCATCTTTAATGTCAAAATCAACAACTTTTGTTTGAAAAACTGAGCATGCACTTAAAACATAGTCTATGCCCTTAATAGAAAACATTTCTAAACTTGAAAAATCAAAACTATAGTTTGGCTTTAAAACCAAAACCAAAACATTTTTATAATCTTCTTCCAAACTAAGTTCTCCCAAAATTTTTGATGCAAGATTTTGTTCTTTTGTTTGTTCTTTTGTTTGTTCTTTTGTTTCAATAATTTTTTCAAATAATTCTGTCATAATTTTTCCTTTTAATTGCAAACAATTTGTTAAAATTTTTAAAAATCAATAAATTTGACAACTTAACTATTATCAACAAGCATTTAAAGTTTAAAAGCTAATAATTAAATCATAATCATTATAAAGCATAATAAAAAAAAGTCAAACTGTTAACGTTTGTCTTTAAAAAAATTTGTCAAAAGTTTGGCACACTCTTCTTCACAGATGCCACCCTCAACCCTACATTTATGATTAAAACCCTTTTCATTTAATTCTTCATATTTTTCAACTTGCATTCCATATTTTTTGTCGTAAGCCCCAAAATATATTGCATCAATTCTGCTTGAAAGAATAGCCCCATAACACATCAAGCAAGGTTGTTTTGTAACAAAAATAGAACATCCAGTTAAGTTCCATGTTTTTAATTTTTTGCATGCCTTTTTTATTGCCAAAATTTCGGCATGAAAAATTGCACAATGTTTTGTTTCTTTTTTGTTAAACGCTAAAGAAATTATTCTGTCGCCTTTAACAATAACTGCCCCCACAGGAACTTCATCTTTTTTTTGTGCCTTTTCAGCCAAAATTAATGCTTGTTGCATAATTTCTTCTTTTGTCATCATTTGTGATATCCTTTATTGTTCAAAATTGTAAACGCCCGATAAATTTGTTCACAAAAAATCACTCGCATAAGTTGATGAGGAAAAGTTAGTTTTGAAAAGGAAATTTTTTCATCACACGATTTTTCAACTTCACCGCTAACGCCATAACTTCCGCCAATAACAAAGTTAAGTTCACTAATTCCATCAACCTGCCTTTGTTTTATAAAATTTGCCAGTTCTTCGCTTGAAAATTCTTTTGCATTAATTGAAAGCAAAATATTATTGCTTTTTTTTAACTTTGACCTGATAAATTTACCTTCTTCAGTTTTAATTTTTTCAATTTCGCTTTTTGTTGGGTTTGAAAAATTTATTTCTTTAAGTTCAATAATGTTAAACTTGCAAAAAGCGCTTAAACGCTTTGAATATTCTTTGACCGCATCTTTAAAGTATGTTTCTTTCAAATTTCCAACACAAATAAGATTAATTGTTATCATAATATACCCCAAACAAATGTGAAAATTGTTATTATTGTTCCCAAAAACAAACTTGCAATCAAAAAGATTTTATCCCACAATATTAATTTTTCTTTTGAATATACATCTTGCAAAAAAAGTTCACTCATGTTTTTAGGCTCTATTATATTTTCTAAAATTATTGGTTCAAGTTCGCCAATATAATTCATTTCATTCACTTCTTCGCCCGTTTGATAATTAACAACATTTTTATTTAAACTTTTTTTAAGTTTTAAAATCACATTTCTAAAACTTTCAAAGCTTGTAAGTTTTAAAAGCATCATAATAAGTTTTACTAAAAAATATAGTAAAGCACAAATGCCTATTATAATTAGCAGCAAACTTATTAAAAAGTTTTGAGAAATAAAATTTGAAATAGCATCATAAAAATTGCCAAACAACCAATTATTGTGCGAGGCAAAAGACAAATATACATTAATAAAATTGTTCACAAAATGAATTATAACTGCTGGCCAAATGCTTTTTCCAACAATAGACACAAAGCCAATCAAAAGCCCCAAAATTGATGCATAGAAAACTTGAACAATATTAAGATGCATAAGCCCAAAGCAAATTGAACTGATAATTAAAGCATGTTTAACACTGATGCTGTTAAAAAGCCCTCTCATCAAAAGCCCACGATGAATAAATTCTTCACATAATGCTGGCAAAATTGCAACACACAAAATGTTAACAAAAAAACTTATCAAAGAATAGTCTTGCGTTGAACCCCCACTTGAACTTCTATAGCCTAACGCCTGAATTATTCCATTAAAAACCGAACTTACAACAATGTTTAATAAAAAAGCAATTATTCCAATAAGCACACATATCAAAACAACTTTAAAATTGATTTTCTTAAAACCCAAATTTGTTAAAGTTTCTTTTGGTTTTTTTCTGAAAAGCAACATATAAAACAAAAATGGCACCAAAAACATAACAATGATTTGAATTAAAAATGTTGAAACCAATTCTTGCCAAATTTCGCCAATATTGCTTAAAAACCCAAGACCAAAAACAATTCTTATGCCAACAAAAAGCACAAGGGAAATAAAATATATTAATGTAATTTTAAAAAAATTTGATTGTTTTTGCATAATCACCTATTGTAAAATTAAATTTAAAAGCCACAAAATCGCCCCCACAACTAAACTTATCAAAAGCCAGTTGATTTTTTTGACCCCCACATTTTTTTCAAGTTGAGTTGATTTGTCAAATGAATTATTCCCCAAAACTTCTGAGTTGTTTTGCAAATTTTGTGATTTATTTATGTTTTGCCCTTTAATTTCGTTGCTTGTTTGCAAACTTCTATTATTTTTCACGCGATGATGCTTTAGCCACCTTAAAAGATAAAAAAGAACAAATAATGCAAACAAGAACAAAACAACTGCCAAAATAATATAATTTGTTTCTAAATATTTATAATCAAAAAGATGTGGATTAATATAATTTATGACAAGCACAACACTATTATTAACAAAATGAACAAAAATACTTGCAAAAATGCTTTGAGTGTAAATAACAATTAATGCCATAATTATTCCCAAAACAAATTGATAGATTGTTTGATGCAAACTTAAATGCATTATCATGAACATTAAGCTTGATATTAAAACAGCTTTCGTCTTTCCCTTATCTTCTAAGCCTTGCAAAATTATGCCCCTAAAAAGCAATTCTTCAGAAATTGGTGCAAAAATACCCATGCTTAGCAAAAGATAAACAAAATTTAATGGATTATCTAAACTTAGTGGCAAAGTTTGCTCTTTAACCCCCAGTTTAACGATTAAACTGTCATAAACATTAATTATTGGACTTATCAAAAACAAACAGCAGGCAGAAATCAAAAGCAAAATCATTATTTGTTTGAAATCTAATTTGTTATGGTTTATTTGCTTAAAACTTATTTTTTTTGATTTTGTTACAAAAAAACATATAATAAGAAAAGACACTTGACTTATTAAAGTTGCCAAAATTTTGTAGGCCAAAGAGTTTTCTATTTCACTTGAATTTATAAACATTGATAAAATGATGATGCAAAAAATTGCCAAAATGCTTGGCAAAAACAACGCTAACATAAAAGAAATTGCACTATCTTTTTCATTAAATTTCTTTTGCATTGATTTATTATAACATTTTGACAAAATTTTTCAAACTAAAAATTAACTTTATTTTTATATTAATCTTTCTCGCAAAAAAAGCAACTAAAAAATTTTTAAATATTTTTTTCAAATCTTAAATCCATGATTGATTGTTAAACTGTGTTGGTTAAACATTGATTTTGTTTATCAACTTAACAATTTCACTTGTTATATATTTTAATTGCAACTTGCTTTCGCCTTCAACCAGAATTCTAATTTTATTTTCTGTTCCACTCATTCTAACAATAATTCTTCCGTTATAATTTTGCTTTAATGTGTTAACCAAATTATTCAGTTCCTCACTGTTTTTTATTCTGAGTTTGTCTTTAACAACAACATTTGTTGCAAGTTGAGGCATTAACTTTACATTAAAAAGTTCTTTCAAGCTTTTGTTTTCTTTTTTCATAACTTCCATAAGTTTAAGCCCTGCCAAAATTCCATCTCCGGTTGGCAAAAAGTCTTTCAAAATTATATGTCCACTTTGCTCGCCACCCAAAACACCACCAACAGAATTTAATTTTTGAATAACAAACTTATCTCCCACATCGGTTCTTACAAAATCAATTCCTTTTTTCTTTAATTTTTTCTCAATTTTAAGATTAGTTTGCGTTGTTCCAACAACAATATTGTTTTTCAACAAATTTCGCTTTTTCAAAGAACTTGATAAAATGTATAAAATAGCATCCCCATCCAAAATATTTCCGTCACTATCAACACATATAACCCTATCAGCATCACCATCAAATGCCAACCCTAGGTCAGCATTTTCCAAAATAACTTTTCGTTTTAGCATGTCAAGATGCAAACTTCCACAATTGTCGTTGATAACCCCTCCATTAAAATTGTTTATTGCAATAACTTCGGCCCCAAGTTTTTTGTATATGATTGGTGCCAACTTAAAACTTGCTCCATTTGCAAGGTCAAGAACAACTTTAATTCCATTAAGCCGAACATCTAAACTGTTAATCAAATAATCTATATATTTTTTTTGAAGTGATTCACATCGTTTATATTCTCCCAAACAAAAATTGCCACCAAGATTTCCGCTTATAATGAAACTTTCAATTTTTTCTTCCATACTTTCACTGATTTTTTCACCATTTTCAGCAAAAATTTTTATTCCGTTATATTCACTTGGATTGTGAGAAGCCGAAATAACAACACCAAAATCAAAGTTTAATTTTGTTAATAAGCACGAAACCAAACTTGTTGGAGCAATGCCCGCATCAACAACAATTCCCCCATTAGAAATAACCCCACTCACAAAAGAAAATGAAATTAAATTGTTACTAGGTCTTGTGTCTTGACAAATTAATATCTTTGGATTTTCCCTAACTTTTGTTAGTGCTAAACCGCATTTAAAAGCCAATTCTGTTGTGAGATCTTTTCCCACAACCCCTCTAATTCCATCTGTTCCAAAATAAATCACAGTTTATCATCCTTTTTTATATGAATTTTCTTTAAATCTTCTTTAATTTTAAGTTCTCGATTGCCTATTACAAATTTATTTTTTTTAATATTTTTATACACCGTTGTTCCAGCCGCTATAAAACTGTTATCTTCAATCTCAATTGGGGCAATTAAATTGCAATTGCTTCCAATAAAACAATTTTTTCCAACAATAGTTTTAAATTTTTCTTTGCCATTGAAATTAGAAAATATAACCCCACAACCAATGTTTGTTTTTTCACCAATTTCACTATCGCCAATATATGCTAGATGACTTGCTTTCACACCATCATGGATTAAACTTTTTTTAATTTCAACAAAATTTCCTATTCTTGTGTTATTCAAAATTTCGGCTTCTCTTAACCTTGAAAATGGTCCAATTTGATTGTTTTTGCCAATAGTTGAATTAACAATATAACTAAAACTAATTTTATTGTTTTCACTTATATTGCAATCTTTAATAAAATTATTTCCTTCAATAACACAGTTTTGACCTATTATTGTGTTGCCAATAATTGTATTGTTTGGAAAAATTGTTGTATTTTTTCCAATATTGCAAGTTTTGTCTATTACAGTAGAATTTGGATCTAAAATTTTAACTTTTAAACTTTCTAGTTTGCTTAAAAAATCTTTTTCAATCATAGAAAATTTTATGAATTGGAAAAAATTTATGTTAAAAACTCATACTAAAAAGGTGTTTTATTTTTTATATGCTAGCAAAATTAACTTTAACATTTTGTTTAATATA
>CAJMEO010000004.1 GCA_905212505.1 uncultured Christensenella sp. | reverse complement strand
TAACTATAAATTTGTTTTCAAACTTCTTATCTAAAACCTTACCTTTAAAATCAATATTGTTTTTAAGTTCAATTTTAATTTCACTGTCTGATAAATTCAACACATAAGCAAGTTCTTCTTTTGAAGAAATTTCATAAATTCCGTTTGCATTTTTGTTAACTTCTTGCGAATTTTTGCTTATCAAATGCTTATCTAAAGCACTGTTATAAGTTCTATTTTGATTTTTGTCTGTCAAACTAGAATTAATTACGCTATAATCTTGAACATTTGTGTTATTCAAACAAATTTCAGCAAATGAATTTGTTTCATTTTCAATTAAATCTAAATTTGTTAATTCAATATTGAAATAAACAATAACATTTTCAATTAAGCCGTCATTTTTGTTTGCAATCAAGCAATAATTAACTTGATTTTCAACATTTTCATAAATAACATACGAACTCATTAAATCATTCACAGTGTTTTGATTGTTAATAACAATAAGATTTGAAATTGACCCACTGTTGTTTCCAAACAAACTAAGGTTTTTAACAATCTTTCCTTCGCTGGTTAAAACATTATATCCACTTAAACAATTGTTTAAATAAATCACATATCCATCGCCATCAAAGTTTGCACTGAAAGAATTTATTACAAAACTATCCGATATTTCAATGCTTGATGCAAGTTTAAAATAATTTTTATTTCCAAGATTTTCATAATTTACAAGGCTAACAAAAATTTTAAAATCTTCTGCATTTTTAATTAAGTATGGTTTATTTTGCGTTCCTTCACCACTTAATGTATTTTCAAGTTTTGCTTCAAAGAAAGCGTAGATATTTGTTTCTTGCGTGAAAATGCTTAAACTTGAATTGTTGATCAATATTCCTGTTGCATTATCACCAGTAAAGAATCCCACAAAATTGTATCCTTCAAGAGTTATTGTTGGCAAGTTTTCTATTGTTTTGTTAAACGTTGCCTGAACTTTTGAATGAAGGTTATAACCTTCAATGTTATTAGAATAGATATTCAAATCAACAACTTTATTTTCAAGTTTTCCATACAAAGTTAAATTGTTTGTGTGGTGAGCTGGATTTATAAATTCAATTTTGTTAATAAAGTTTTCTTCTAAGAACCAACCAACAAAGTTATATCCAAATTTTTCAAAGTTTGGAAGATCAAATTGAGGAGTGTCAATGTTATATTCTTTAGGACTTAAATCTTGCTCCTGCCCGTCAACAATATAAGTTATATTAAAGTTAACGTAATTAAATGTTGCAATAATTTCAAGATTATTTTGAACATTTTTGATTATTGTTGCTTGATTTAAAGAATTTTCAATTCCGCAAACATTAGTTATATCAACTTCATCGAGTTTAACAATCCAATTTTTGAACGAAGCAACTGTTGTGTTTACATTTGCAGAAATTATTATATCCTTTCCGCTTGGAACTTTAACAATAAATCCGTTTTGAGTTTGAGAATATTGAAGATTTGTTCCATCAGCAAGTATAATTGCGTCAACACCGCCTAGTTTTGAATTTTCTGTTTTGATTGTGACATCAAGATATTTAATTTCAAATTTTGCACAAATATTTTTTAATACATATTCGCCATTAACTTTTTCAAAATAATTTTCGCTTAAAGTTTCATAGTCAGAAAGCAAATTACCTTCAAAATCTGATATTTGAATATCTTGTGAATTTACAAGCAAGTTATCATTTGAACTTAAATAATATCCAACAAAATTATAATTGTTTAAATTCAACACTGGAAGATTTGAAATCGTTTCGCCAAATTTAACAATTTTTGTAAATCCGTTTGAATTTTTGATATATCCAAAATACTCATCATCTTTAACGCTATCATATTTTGCTGTAACATTAAAATTATAGTCTTTAAATTCAAATTCTTGAGTTAATTCAATTGTGCTTGATGCATAGTCAAACGTGTCAAGAAGTTTTCCAAGTTTGTCAACAACAATAACTTTTCCGTCAACATTAATTGAATATCCAACAAATGAGGCAAACTCTAAAACAGAATCTTCTTTAATTTGAGGCACTGGAAGTTTAATTTGAACACCACTTATAATGTCGTTTGCTGAAAGTTTAAATGAAGCACTTGCATTAAAGACATTTCCTCCAACAAAATCATAAATTCCTGCCACATTTTCATTTTCAATTTTTGTGTTTTCATTTGCTGTTATTGTTACAACTATATTGCTAACATAGAAGCAATAAACATAAACACTAAATAAATTTCCTGATTGCGTTGTGGTTGAATATTCATTTTCTAAATTTGGCATTAAGCTTGGCTTGTTAAATTCAGAAAAATATTTTCTATCCAAACTTAATCCCTTATAAACTGCATTGTTTTGTTCGGCTTTTGTTGTTGCGTATGCCTCAATGTTTTGATAGAAAGTGTCTTCAATTGTGTCGCCATAATATTTTCTTACACTATTTATTCTTGTCCCGTCAGCATCAAACACAACAATTTCATATTCATTTCTGGTAAATCTTGGTGTTATTGTGCCATTTCTTGTTATAACTGTTCCCGCCTCATCAAATTCATAGCCATCAAAAGTGTACCCTTGGGCTTCAAGTTTTGGAAGAGCAGATTTAATTTTTGCAATTTCTGTTCCGTTTATAACTTTAATTTCAGCATGATAATCACTGATTAAATCATAAGATTCAATATATTCGCTTATCAAACTGTTTGGAAGCGAAGCACTGTATGCTGAACTATCAAGTGATAAGGTGTAAGTTTCGCCAGTGTAAACAAATTCAATCAATGTTGGAATTGTAACAACACTAGTTGAGGCAATACTTTCATTAAAAGATAAACTTTCGCCATCAATTTTAAATCCTGAAAGAATAAATCCAGTTCTTGAAACTTCACTTGTTTTTGGAAGTTCAATTGTTGCATTAAAATTAGCATAGAATGAATAATTTAAGTCTTCATCTCTTTTGAATGTCGAATTTGTTCTGAATAAGTTA
This sequence comes from uncultured Christensenella sp., assembly GCA_905212505.1. GTDB lineage: Bacteria > Bacillota > Clostridia > Christensenellales > UBA1242 > UBA7868. The sequence goes on along the minus strand of CAJMEO010000004.1, from coordinate 11,242 downwards.
TAACTTGAGTTAATTTCGCCTGTTTTTGTTATAAATTTAACCTTGTAATTACACGTAATGTTTATTGTTACATCTTGGGTGAATTTATAACTTGTTGTGTAAGTTTCGTTTTCAATAATATAATCAGCGAATTTATAATTTTCATCGCTCAAAACAATTGTTGGCAAAACGAAATTTGTGGTGTTATAGTTAACAATAAACACAATTTGATTTTCAGGGTTTATTTCATAACTGATTGCCTTTATCAAAACGTCATTAAAGTTTGAAACTTCAAAATCTTGCAACTTGTTTAAGTTTATATCTAGAGCGTCAATTATAACTTGAACTTTATCAATTTCATAAACAGCAATAAAGGTTTTATTTCCAATCAAAATGTCTTTGTCTAGATAGAATAAGTCATCAACGAAAGAAATTACAACATTATTTGTTTCATCCCCTTCAATTTTGAATCCAACAAAACTGTGGTGTTCTTTGTTTCCAACAGGAAGAACAAAATTTCCATTCAAAATTTCTGAAATTGTTAAATTTATTGCAATTTCATCATAGTGGTTGTGATCAGATGTTGGTTCAAGATAATTTAAATATGCGTCATATTCATCTTGATTTTGACCATCTTTGAAAATTAATGTATACACCTTTTCTGTAAACACAGGGTATAAAACAATCTTAAATTCGCCCTGTTCTTTATATTTTGTATATCTTGCATTTAATGTTTCATAACCTAAGTTCAAAATGTGTGTTATAACATTGTTTTCCCCAATAAGATTTAACTCGGCAGATGAAATCATAATGCCTTGTTCTGTGCCATCATCAAGTTTATAGCCAACAAAATCATAACATTCGTTATAAGAATTTTTTGCAATTGTTGGAAGTGCGATGCTATCACTAAAATATGTTGTCTTTACCGCTTTTCCAGAAACATTAGAATAGCCATTATAATCAGTAAAGTGGCAAGAGTTGTTAAGATTGTCAACAACAACCTCATATTTTACTTTTTGATAATCAGCATACAAAATCATAGGTTTTGAGAATGTTAAGCGATATTTGCCAAAGTTTTTGTCATAATAATAAGAATTTTCTTCTTTATTAACAAAGCCATATAGCAAATAGTTTATTCCATTACAATTTTCGCCGTATTCATCGGTGTAATCAAAAACAATATAAGTTTGCTCGTCAACAATTTTAATTAGGTCTGGAAGATAATAAACAACATCTCCATTTTCAAATGTTGGCGTAACTTCAATTTCAAGTTGCCCTTCGTTGTTTATAACAGCATTAATTCCATTATCAATAAATATTTTTTGAATTGCTTGTTCATTAAAGCTAATTTTTTCTTTTTCAACTTCATCAGTCAAACTGTCTTTGTTAAGGTCAAATTTGATTGTTGTTATTCTTCTGTCAATATTTGCAATAATAAACGTATTAGATTTTTCACAAGTATAGACATATTCAAAATTCTGTTTGCCTTTTGAATCTTCAACAATATTGTTATTAACTTTCAAACCATTATTGACCGAAAAGAAGGCAAATGATGGAAAATCAAAATTATATTTAATTTCATCAAAATATTTAATTGTAATAACATTTCTATCATCATCCACAATAGTGGCATAATTATTATCATCAAAATATAGATTATATTCGTTATCGTTAATAAAAACTTTAATGCTATCTTTTATTTTAATTTTTTCTTCGTCAGAAAAATTGCTTGTGTTAGTAAATTCAAGTTTAAAATTTAAATCATCACATTCCTTTGGAGTGAAAGTATATTCAATTTCATCTGTTTTTGGAACTCTTGAAGAGTAAACTTCGACAAAGTTGCCAGTTTTACTATTAGAAGAATTTAGTTTATATTTAATATCAAACAAATTTGTTACATTTGATGTCTCTTTCAAAATTGAAAGATTGTAGAATGAACTTGAGCAAATCTCTTCAAACTCGTCGCTATTAAATATAAAGTTATTGCATAAATCACTAAAGAAAGTAATTTTGCTTATGTTGATGTTGTTGCTTTCTTTTAATGCCGAACATCCATTAATTTTTTCAACAAAACTAATTTTTTTGTTTTGACATGCATTATTGATTGTTATGCTAATAATCTGATTGTTTAAGTTTGGAATAACAAACCTTAAATTTGCATTTTCATCGTATGCAAGAACAAAATTGCTTGATTCAAACCCACCATTCAAAAGTGCAAATAATTCTTCATTCGACAAATTTTTTGTTTTTTGAACGTCGTCACTTTCAATTTCAACGACCATATAATTTGTGTCCAAAACAAAAGCCAGTTCTGTGTAGTCTGTAACATTTGAAACATTTGAAACACTTCGTCCATTTTCTGATGCGTCAAAACCAATCACACTTGCTTTGTTATCTGCATTAATATATAAATTTTCATCTATTATCACATTGCTTATTAAACCAGAATGATATAATCCAACAACCCCAGAAACAACAGAATGCCCAGAAGCTGTTTGTTGGCTTATATCAATTGCCCCAAGCGAAACAATATTGTTTATATTTCCGCTATTCGCCCCTGCAATCATGCCAACATACCCTACTGCTTCGCCAGATAAAATTATATTTAGATTGCAATAAACATTTTCAATTTTGCCCTCAATATAATTTTCACCAACAAATCCAACAAAAATTGCACAGCTAAAAGTTTCTTGGTCAGGTGCGATATGATTGTTCAAAATAACATTTCCACCCAAAACATTAACATTTTCGATTTTTCCCATGTTGTTTTCAATAATGCCAAAAGCCTGAGTTTTTGCATATTGAACATTAATACAAATGTTGTCAAAATTTAAATTTTTAATTGTTCCACAGTTTGCGTATACAAACGAAATTTCACCGATTTTTTGTGGAAGATTATAATCTAAGCAAGAAAAATCTATTCCAAAACTTGTAAAGCCATTTATTGTGTGGCCTTTTCCATCAAAAACATAATTATCTGGAATTAAATTTAAGTTAAGTTTTATGCCTGTAATATTCAAGTCTTTTGTTAAAATTACATTATCATATTCTTTTTCTCTTATATTTTTAACATATTCAACAAGGTCTTCTTCACTAGAGATTTCATAGTAAGAGCCAGTTTTCGTTAACTCTGTTGCCCCAGCGGCCAAATCTTCAATATCATAATAATATGTTAAATTTTCTTTTATTCCATCAAAATCTAGGCCGTTAATTGAGCCAACTTGCAATTTTGTTAAATTTGGAAGTATGTTTTTAGTGTAATTCTCACTGCTTGTTCCATAATTAGTGAATGAATATAAATCTTGCCTGTCGCTTGAATGAGTTATTTTGTTGATTCTTGTTCCATTATATAGATTAGTGTATATGTTAACTATATCATTATATGAAACATATATATAAGCAACCTGTTTTGTAACGCCTTCTTCAACGACTTGGTTGAATTCTAAACTTTTAAGAGATGAAGTTTGTTTTGTGATATCATCAACAACTGTATATCTCATGTCAACATTATCAGAATTTGTAAGTTCAACCTTAACAGCAAATGACAATCTTTCATAAATGCAAACCAAATCAATATTCATAGGGAAGAAATATTTGAAAGTTTTATTGTTTTGAAGCATATAATTTATAACTTTAATGCAAGCAGTCACTAAATTATCTTTGTTAATTTCAAAGTCAATAACGTTTCCTGAGATTTCTCCTGAATAAATCATGTTATAAATTGAATTTATAACCACATTTGCATCAACTTCAGTTAGTGCATTAATTGCTTCCTCTGTTGTGCTGGTGAACACAAAGCCACTAAGTTTATATCCGGCATGTCTGTTATATACTTTATATTCACTTAATGTGTCGTGGTTATATAATGTTATGTCGCCTTGATAAACAGGGTTTGGAGAATGATAAGTTATAAACTCTGGATTTTGAATATCATTAAATCCATCAAAATATCTTATTTCAAAAGTCTTTTTTGCTAAAATTGGATATAAATCAAGATTATAAATCTTTTCATCTCCAAATTCTTCTTTTTCGGCAAAATATGGGCTAATTCTTATATCTGGCATATTCATATCATTGCCATTATAGAAAGTCATCAACGTTTTTGATGTGTCGTTATATTGATAATACCCCCAACCGCCAAAGTCGTGCCCGGTTTTGTAATAAGATGGGAATAAATTTATAATTTCCTCACCAAATTCGCCTTTCAAAACATCGTTATAATATTTAATAAAATAATTTATGTTGCCATTCTCAGCATCAACAGTATAAATGTTTTCAGAACCTTCATAAATGAATGCATTAATTGGATTTTTGTTTTCATCAAAGAAATTCAACTTAAATTTGATATTTCTTATGCAGTATTTATCAACAATCAAGTGAAGTTGATATGTATCATCTGTTGATAGCGAATCAATCAAAGAAATCAAAAATTCGGTTCCCACAGCATAAATTTTTTGAGTTTCAGATTGATGATCTGATGATGTATAAGGATAATCACCAATATAAACAAGTCTGTTTGAATCTCCGTCACTTTCAAGATTTAAATCTGTTTGTTTTTCAGGCAAATAAATTTTATAGCCTAAAATTTCTTTTCCTATAAATTTGTTTTGAATTTCTTCAGAAAGTGAAGCAATATTAAGTTCTTTAAGCGCGTAATTATCTGCAAAATTAACTTGAGTTTCATCTTCAATTTCATATCTTTCACCATCAAGTTCTAAGATATATTTAACTCTTATTGGTTTTGCATTAAATGTTACCTCAACATCACTTGTTGAATTGTTCAAAATTAAGTCTACAATTTTTGTGGCGTTATATTTCTTTTCGTATGTTGAGTTATTATATCCAAAATGACTTACTAGGAAATCTTCATTTGTGTCAAAGAAGCCTTCATAATCTGTTAAAGAATTAAATTCAAAGAATTCGTATCCTTCAAGCTCATTAAAGACAGTTCTTATATTTACTAGTCCAGATGCTGAATATTTATATGCCGAAAGTTTCAATTCACTCAATTCGTTCTCAAAGAAATTATAGAACTCGCTAACTCTTTTGTTTGCTAAATTCTGGTTATCTTGGCCTCCTAGTGACGAATTGTCTAATCCCGCACTATCTATGATATAAGAAGTTATATCCAAAACAAAATATTGTTTTGTGATTATTAATTTTTCGCCATCTCGCTTAATTAATTTTTCATCTAATTTAGAATTATCTTTTGAATATAATTCAGAATAGATAAAATCATAAAAACGTGCTTCATCTTCTGGTGTTAAAATAAATTTAGAAGTGTCAATTGAATAATTAACATAACTCATGCCAGTGTTTTTCAAATATGGATAACCACTATTAATGTTTGCATCAAAAGCCCAAGGCGAACCCACAACAACCCAATTTGAAAGCCCCCCGTTTATGGTTGTAGTTGTTTTTGTCACGCCACGATAGTAACCCTTTCCACTTTGAGATATATTTGATTCACAAGTTTCATACTTTGTTTCTGAAACTTCAAATTCACCATAATCGTTTTTATTTCTATCAACTTTCGAAATTATATAGATATCATAAGCAGTAATTTTGGGATCTACAACTTCATCATCACCATAAAGTTCTATTTGTGAAAAATCTGAATAGTCAATGATATTTGTTCTGTCCAAAGTGGTATAGATGTTACTAAAATTATTTGTAAGCGCCCATTTATAGCCAGCAATATATGAAGAAAAATCTTTGTGTTCTACACTTTGATAATCTGCAAAATTCCCAACAATCCCATATTTATATCTATAAATTGTTGCATGTCTTTTAGTAGACACTAATTGGTTTGCGAACAATTTTTTATGATATGTCTGGTATTCTATATCTTCACTTTCACTTTCAACAAGATTTTTTAAATCGTCTTTACTGCATCGGTCAAAACAATTTGAAATGTCAGTATAACTGCCAATTTGCCCAACCATTGAACCAACATAATGGTCACCATAACCTGTTAAAGTTGAGCCAAAACTTGAAACACATTCCGAAATCGAACTTCTATAACTGCTTGTTCCATCAATAAACCCGCAAATCCCACCAACATAAACAGTTCCGGCGAAATCCCGATTGTCAGAATTGTCAAACAAATTGCCTTGAACCAAAACATTTGAAACTTCTGTTCTTTGGGCATATGCTGCAATTCCGCCAATGTATGAGACGGATACACCATCAATATAACGATAACGATAAAGATAATCACGACGAGGCTCGTCCATAAAAACATTATATTTAACATTAATCAAATTAACATTTTTAAGTTTAACAACAGTTGAAGAATTAGAATTTGCCACCTTTCCGAACAATCCAACCAATAAAACTGGTTCTATCATAGTGTTTCCAAAAGGATGATCTGAAACGTGCCAACAAACTAAAGTTTCCTCATAAGTTCCATTAGCGGTGTGAACACATAATGCCAAACTTCGAAAATAACATTTTTCTTCAATGCTTAGGTTTGAAATTGTATAACTTCCACCATCAAAATTGCCCATAAAAGGAATGTCATCATCAAACCCTATAGGTTTGAAATTTTTAACCCCAATCATGTTAATGCTTTTTGTTAATTTGATGTTTATACTTTGATTTCCGCCATAATTTACCATATAAGCACAATAAATCAAATCTTCAACACTGTTAACTTCATAATAAGACAATCTTTCTGCACTGCTGTAAACTAAACCTTTTGGCTTGTATGTTGAATTTTTAAAGCAATCAAAAGTCTCTCCATTTTTGGTCACAAAAACAGGATATAAATGCAAATCCATATTTTCCAAGTTTCTAATTAAACTTTCTGGAATATAAAAGGTTTTTAAACTGTATGGATGAATAAATATTGTTGTTGTTGTTTCTTTCCCTGTTGGAAGATCTTTGCTGTATCCAGTTGCATCTATTGTATTAATCGTCAATTCCCAGCCAACAAAATCATATCTCTCACTATCAAATGCTTGATAATAATCTTTTATGTCAACATCAATTGTTGTTTTACCTTGAACATATTCAATACGGTCACTAATTTCTGAAGATTCTTTCTCTTCAGTGCTGTGATAATGAATAATTATTCCCGGCTCTCTATAAAGCATGTAATATCCACTTGAGTAGTCATTTTGAGAAAATACCACCCAACCGTTTTTGTTCGTTTCGTTATAAATTCCAAGTTTATAATATTGCGTTCCATCAATCTCGCCAATTTTTGCTTGCAAATTTGCTTTTGACAAAACTCCCATTGAAGTGTAAGCAATTTTATTTTGCCCGTCATTTTCATCAATAAATGTTAAATTCCCAAAGCCGTCCACTTTTTCAATTCCAGAAAAATCCGCACAAATATTAGCTCCAGTTTCGTTATTTTTAATATTTCCATAAAATTGTGGAATACTGCCCAAATTTGTTGAACTATAATAATCTGCGGCGTAACTGCCGTTTATTTTGATAAGTTTACCTTCGTCGTCTTTAACAAAAACTCCATAATTAAAGTTAGCATTTTTAAACAAATGACAATATAAAATTTGAACATCTTCAAGACTTTCAGCATCATTAGTATATTTGTTTTGCACATTATCAGGCCCAACATTAAAATAAGAAAGTGTGAAATTTAAATTATCTTTTGTTAAAACAGAATTTAAAGAATTGGCATTAATAACAAAGTTAATATCTATGGATTGTTGAATCATAGCATTGTTATAATCAACACTTAATATACTTTTAATCAAATCAACTGTAAATTGAGTGCTTGAATTTTGCACTTCAACAGAATATTCATAAATATAAATTCCATTAACATTTTCACCTGTCAATTTTCTTTCGTAAACAGAATAAGAAACCCCATTTTTCGTGCCAGTGTAAACTGTCACTACATTATTATTTTTTGAACTTATACCATCAAGAGAAACATTAAGTTTTGTTGGTGAATAAATCATTTTGAAATCTTTGAAGATAGGGTATATTGTGAAATTATCTTGTCTTTCATTTAAAACTGTAATATTTTTTTTAAAGTCTTCATACCTACATGTCGGATTGTCTGAAACCTTATCCCCTGGATAAGCAAAAATTGAAATCACACCATTTTCGTCTCTTCCATCAGGATAAAGTGAATAATAAACACAGTTTGCTCCGCTTTTTTTAATTAATGGCAAAGTGTATGAGGCAACACCGCCGTTAGATTTTAGCACCGCAGCGCCATAGACATACTTAACACTGTTGTTCACACTATAAACAAAGCCTTCACCAGTATAGTTACTTTCACTGCCATAATTTACTGCATTCATCCCGGTGTTGCCAGCCTTTGTGCAGTCAATCATAAGGTTAATATAACTTGTGTATTCACCCTTTCCAAGCAAGAAAGGCGCAGCAGAGCTTGCATTATTCCATTTATCTTGAATGCTATTGTTATACCCATAAATTGGCTCAATAACTTTTTCTACACAGGATTTATCATTAAAAACATCAACCCAACCCTTTTTGTTTCCAATTTGAGTTATTTCGTCTTGTCCTTTATCGTCTATCGCATGCAAAGACTGAAAAACAGTGTTAAAATCGCTATTTGCTAAAGCATATTTACTGCCATATCCAGCACTAACTGTGTTTTTTCTATAGCAATTGGTTCCATTAAATTCGCCTGAACCATATCCAATAAAAGGCGAGGCATTATAAACCCCATCACCTCCGTTAAAAGAAGTCCAATATTTTCCATTCGCATCCGTTCCACCAATAATAGAATATGAATTTTCGAATGTTACATCATAGCTAGAATATCCAACATAACCACCCATAAAATAGGCATCCGCTTTTAAAGTACTATCAACGCCTTGTGGAATGTATACAAAACTATTGTCAACTTTAACATTTCCGTCTTGCACCCAACCAATCATGCCACCAAAAACAACATTGTATGCTGAATACCAAAGAACCAGATACACATGTGTAATCCCGCTTTTGAACACCAGTTTAGTTTTTTGATAGTTGCATTCGCTTATTGTTGTTCCTTTTGCAACGCCAACCAGTCCACCAACACAAGCATAGTCATCGCTCGCATTTACGCCGCCACCATCCATTCGATCAATAAAAATTTCATTTTTGCTTGAATTGTTTGTTAATGTTGATGAATTAGAATATCCAACCAAACCCCCAATTGCAATTGTATTGGTAAGGAAAATTCCTGTGAAATTTTGTGTTCCGCCATTCACATGACAATTTGAAAGTGTAGAATTTTCCAAATAACCAACAAGCCCACCGGCATAGAAGTTAGCTTCGTCATGTTTTTGCCAACCATCTCCAGAAACTGAATAAGTTTCTATTGATGAATTTTGTATTTTTGCATTTTGTGCAGCATATCCAACCAAACCACCAAGTTTATAATCATTAGAATACTTGTCTTCTTTTTTTGTAATCTTAACTTGAAATGAATTTACTTTGCAACCTTCAATGGTGCCTCCATTCATACTGCCCACAATCGCGCCACAAGTGATTCCACTTGGAGCCCATTGTTCGATATTAAAAGTGCATGAGCCAACTTTAACATTTTGGATTGTTCCCCCATTATTATAGGCACAAACAGCCCCTAGCGCTCCACTACTGGTTGTTAAAACAGTAGAATATTCTTCAGAACCTTTTGTTATGCTGGTGTTAAGACTACTTCCACTACCCTTATACACATGATTTTGCACCTGAACATTATCAACTGATAGATTTTTAACCAGAGTATCGCCACCTTTTAAATAGCCAAAAAGCCCAAAACTTGAATCGGCTGAATAATAATCAGTTCCACTTACCATCCCGTGCGACACATAATAATATACCCTCCACCCCAAAAATATCGGATTTATCGTCGCACTTGTTATTGTTTTGCCATTCCCATCAAATTCGCCTTGAAAGGCTCGATCTGTGTTGTCGATACCGATTGGATCTCCTGTGTAAGAAGAAATAGTATTTTGCAAAACAGCACGATATCCGTTCGCATATAATTTTAAAGTCCCCAAATTAACTTCATTTGCAAACTTTTGCAAGTCGGATGCATTATATATGTTATATGTTATTTTGTCATTTTCCCACCTCACTTGCGTGGTGCTTGAAGCTGTCCAAATCTCGTCAAGGTTTATGGTGTATTGATAACCATCATCTTTATCCCCAGTTTTTGTGCAGCTTAAATTATTAAGCCTAAACTCATATGTATAGCCTTCCCCAAGGCCAGCATATAATCTTAGTACACTACCCATAACATAACAATAATAAGAGCCATTATGGAAGGTTGTATTTTCTGACTTTAAAGAAACATCATAGCCATCAAAATTGCCTATATTAAAAGTTGCATAAAGAGGAAATTTCTTTGCTGGACAATCTCTATTCTTTGCATCAACAAATTGAGATGCATAAGTTATGTCATTAACATTAAGTTTTGTGTTTTGCAAATCAAAAGAAAGGCTATATTCTGTCTTTGCAACGAGAACTATGTATGTATTGTTGGGATATAACGTTGCACGATCAAAGTATGTAACTAAGTTATTATCTGTGTATGTTACTAATTTTGCAGATTGGTTTAAAGATTCCCCCTCGAAAATCCCAACAACATCAAAGTTTTTATACCAGTCCCCAACGTTAGCAACTCCACCACCCCATTCAGGCACAAATTTTATTAGCTTTCCTTGGTCAACCCAAATACTTCGTCGATCTTTACCAAGAGCATGCTCTCTTTCGCCGTCCATCTTGTCAACAGTCATATCGTCAGTATAAAATATTCGCCAATCGTTGTTATCATATTTATAAAGATTTTCTGATTTTGCCCAAAACAATCCATATTTCCAAACCTGATTGTCAAGTTGTCTACACCCACCATCATAATAACCATAAACATAGACAGTGGCATAGCCGCCCTCGTCGGCTTGAACTTCATCACCATTCCCGTTTGAACCTACTTTGTTCACTGCATTTTCAATTATTGGCATGGCACAAAAAATTGACAAAATCATCATTATGCCAATTAAGATATTTTTCACAAAGGCTTTAAAAGGATATTTAATCTTTTTTTCTTCCATATTCCCACCTAACTTTATTTTGCAAAATCGCACTAAAATTATTTATTATATTATAATTATATACAAATTCCTTTTTTTCGCAAAATGAATTTATAAAAAAAATAACAAAAATTAACAAAATAGTGTAATTTTCTGGATGTAAAGTTTAGGGCGAAACCTGCAAAATTAATAAAAATCCACCAGTGTACCTGGTGGTTTTTCATATAACGGGTAAAACCCTA
>CAJMEO010000003.1 GCA_905212505.1 uncultured Christensenella sp. | reverse complement strand
TGAACATGGACTTTTAAAATTTCTAAACAAAATTTTTTAAAATATATATTTTAAAGGGGAAGCTTTGTGGGCAACAAAAAGGAGAAAGTCAACAATCAAGAAGAATCAGTTGTTGTTACAAATGAAGTGACAGAAACTTCTGTTAAGAAAGTTAGCAAAAAGAAAATCATTCGTTATGCATTCAGGTTTGTTATCTTTCTTATTTTTGGTGCTCTTGCTGCTGCGGGCGGATTTGTTGTGGGGGACCTTTTAATTGGGAAGTGGGACACCTTTGACCCCTCTCAATATTCGGCTCAAGCTTTTGAAGAAGCCCCAAAAAATGTTGCTTTGTGGAAAAGCAAAAATATTAATGAACTATCCGCCATGCAAGTGTTTGTTGTGGCTCAGTCAAAGATTTTGGAGTGTGAGTATTATTCTGTAAGCACAAAAGGCTATGATGGCACAGATAAAGGCACGGTTGTAACGCTTGGAATGAAACAAGATTTATATGGCTATAGATATCGTGATCACAACAAATATTATTTTGATTATTTTTCAATGGGTATTGCCACAGTTATTAAAAAAACTGAATTTACAAATCAAGAAGATAAATATTATTGCTTTGAAGGAAAACTTGATGGCAGTAATGTCGACTGGACACCAAACAAAACTGAAGACGGAAGAGACTATAGAACAAAAGAAGAGTATAAAAACATGACAGGATGTGAGCCTGAAAATCCAATTGACTATATAGTTTCTTCAAAAACCGTTATAGAGGAAAACTCTAATGGAAAAGTGGGCGACCTATATAGTTACACTATCAAACTTGACACAGCAACTTCGGTTTTGAATTATGTTGTAAAAATGGATTATATGAGTGGTTTTGGCTATCCAAAATTTACAAGCATAGAACTCAAATTTGAAGTTGATGAAAACATGAACTTTCAAAATATCTACATAAATGAAAGTTACAAAGTTATCGGTATGAATGCTAATGCAAAATTTAAAATGGAATTTTCTTATAAAGATATTGTTATAAAATAAAGAATGATAATTAGAATAATAAATTATAAAAAAGCAAACAAGCATTTTATGTAAATTACGCAAAAATTAAAAATTTTAATAAACAGAGATTGAAATTATGGTTAAGTTTAAAAGAAGATTGAAAAGAATTATTTTATATATCGGGGCCTTTCTAGCGGTTATGGCATTAACCGCTGGTTTTAAAGTTGGCGTGTTTTTCATAACTCGTTCGCCAAGTGGACCTAATAATAATGGGGGGCAAACTGCAATTGAAGAAGTTGAAAGTAATGCTTTAACCGAAGTTTTGTCAAATGCAATGAGCACGGAAAATGCAAAAGTTTTGTTAAGTTTGGCGATATACACTCAAAACTCCACCGAACCAGTAAATTTGAACGCTGATGTTTGTTTGAGTTTGGTTGACAATGAAAACTCTAACGCCTCAATGCTTGAAAAGCTTAAACTTTCTGTTGTGGGAGATGCTGAATTTTTAGGCCAAAAAATTGATTTTGACATTAATTATTTGAAAGGTTTTGTTTATGCTGAAATTGGAAAGGCTCAATTTAAAATTGAAACTTGTAATGTTAAAGACGATATAAACAAAATTTTGTCTTTTGCAACATTGAAAAAGTTTGACATAAATTTAACTTTGCCAGACTTGTCTGAAATAAATTTTGACCCATCTATGCTTTCTATGATTGCAAGTGGACTTGTTGAAACAGACACTGAAAGTGGAAAAGAATTAAAATTTAATTTGCTAGGCTATGGTGATGTTGTTTTAAAAACCGATAATGAATATTGGATTAAAGGCGTTAATATTGAAAGCCTTGAGTTTGAAGGAATTAAATTAAGTGCTCAAATTGATGCAAATTTAAAGGCTGAAAATATTGAAGTGCTTGAACCGGAAAATAAGGAAGATTTCACTGATTTTTCGGGAATGATTAACTTTTTGGAAGCAACAGATTTGTTTGTTGACGGCGGGAAAGCGTGTGGAAAAATATGTGTTGATGCTTTTAATCAAAACATTAATTTAGATTATACTTTTGATTTTTCAGACTTTAACAATATAAGTGTTAAAGCAAGAACAAGAATTTTTGAGAAAGATTTGATTTTTGCTTATAAAAATAACAGACTATACTTTAACATTGATGAATATAAATACTACATTCAAACACCATTTGATGTTAACAAAATTATAGATTGCATTAAATTTTATGCTGGGCTTGTAAATTTAAACTTTGAACTGCCACAATTCGATGTGAACTCGTATCTTGAGAATTTTAAGACATTGAATATAAATGACGTTTTAGGGTATTTCGGCGAACTTGAAATTGATGAAGATGGTTTAAGATTTAACAAAAATGATATTTCTTTTGCAATAAACATAAAAAATTCGGTTTTGAGTGAAATGGTTGCTGGATATAAAGATATTTTCAGTGCAAAAATAACATTAAGCGAACAAATTGATGAAATTATTGTGAATGAAGAAGAATTTAAAAACATTTTTGAAGAAGATTTGTTTGATTTGTTAAAAACTGGTTTAATAGACAACAAAGCATTGGCTTTTGACGTTGACTTTGAAACTGAAAATATTAATATTAATGCCACTGTTAAAGCTGATTTTAATGACAAATTTAAAGCACAAATCGAAACAAATGTTTTGGGCAAAAAAGTTCAATTAATAATAATTGAAGATACAATTTTTGTTGAAATTGACAATGTTTTGAAAGCAAAAGGAAGTTTGAGTGAAATTTTTGACATTCTTAAATCTGAAAAGATTTTTGAAGATAACAAATTTACTTTTGAAGATATAAAAAACAAAATTGAAGAAATTTTGAATTTGAATGAAACAAGCCATAATGAAAATTTAAGTGAAAAAGGGGAAACTTATGCTGAAAACAAAACAATTAAGTTTGAGTTTGCAAAAAATAATGGCAATATCTTTGGATTTAAAGTTTATAACGACCAGTTTAATTGTTTAATTTCCGCAAAAGAATTTGAACCAATTATATTTGAAGAAAGTGGAAATTATCAAGATATTTGCAATATCCTTAAATTTGGTTTAAAACTTAAAGATATAATAGAAACAAAAACTTTAGCATTCGAATTTGATGCAAACTTTAATGGATTTGATTTTGATGGAAAAATTCAATATTGTGATGGCGAAATTCTTTGTCAAGCAAAAACGCAAATTTTCGGAAAAGAAGTTTTGATTTTCATTGAAGATGAAACTGTTTATGTGAACATTTCAGGGCTTAAAGCAAAATGCAAAATTGAAAACATTTTTGATTTGCTTGAAAGTTTTGCTCCTAACGAATTTAACGCAAATGAAGCACTTTCTAATTTTGACATTTTTGCCTTGCTTGAAGAAATCAACTTTGAAATTTCTGAAAGTGTGTTGGGTTTAAGTTATAATGACATAAACTTAAGTGTTGATTTGACAAATTTAAAAATCAATATTTCAGGCTCTCAATTTAGTGGAGAAATTAGATTTACTGACAAATTTGAAAAAACTGAAAAATTAGGTTATATAGACATTTATCAATTTAAAGATTTATTGCTTGCTTTAAAAAACACCATTAAAAATCAAAATATAAGTGGAAACATTGATGTTGTTATAAATTTGTTTGGTGAAGACAATCACTTTGACATTAATTATGCATTAAGTTTTGTTGGCGGAAAACTAAAAGGTAAAATTTTCACAACATTTAAAGGTTTAAATGTTAGTGCATATCTAATTGAAAAAGATATTTATCTTGACATTTTAGGAATTAAGGTTCGTTTTAATATTGACCAAATTCCAGAAATTTTAGATTTTGTTAACAGCACATTTAACACAAACATTAATTTTGATATTGAAAATTTTGATATTGAAGAAACAATAAAAAATATTGACTTTGACTTTATAAAATCTGCTGAAGCCTCTTCAAATTTTGCAAGAGCTGAATTTAAGAATAATTTTATAATTGAAGTTTCATTTGATAGTTTAATTGATCAAATTAAATTTATAAATGGTGATAAAAACGCAACAATATCATGCACAAATTTTGAAGAGATTAGTTTTGAAGACCTTGATATATCTGAATTTAAAGATTACACAATTTTTAAAGAATTAATAACAAGCACCTATGACTTGATTAAATCAAAACAAGCAAAAATTTCGGCAAATGTTATGAAATTTAATGACAACGTATTGACAAAAGAAATTTCATTAAATGCTTCACTTGATTTAACAAAAGAATTAAATTTAAGCGTTAATGTTTTGGGCTTAAATCAACCAATTTTTGTGGCTTATCAAAACAAAATCTTGTTTGTTAATTATGGAAATGAAAATGGGTTGAAGATTTCAATAAATGAACAATCTTTGCAAAAACTTTTGGCTGTTGCTTGCAATATATTTAACATTGATGTTGAAACTATTCCATTCCTTGGCGAGTTCTTGGAAAAAGAAAATATTGATTCAAGCAATCTTTCAACAATTCTTCCAAAAATTGAAATTTCAAATCCATTAAGTTATCTTGAATATATTAAGAGTTTGGATGTGACGGATAACAGTTTTGTTATCACTCTTAAAGCTGAAAAATTGGGCGAATATGCAAAAAACAAAGATATTTCAATAATAATTAATTATTCGCTTGGCGAAATCACAGACATTTCAATTAATAATTTGTATGTGGGGAATAATGAATATATCAATGCTAATATATATCTTCTTCCTTTTGAAGAGATTGAAAAAGTTTCAAAACAAGAATATATTGACATTTCAAACTCTGCAAATTTAATTGAAGCTGTTTACAACACCATTAAAGATTTGTCAATTAGCGGAAATATTGAAGTTGTTATAAATTTGTTTGGAGAAGACAATAAATTTAATATTGATTATTCAATTTCTTATAAAGATGATGTTTTAACGGGTCACATTTTCACAACATTTAAAGGCTTAAAAATTAATGCCTATATTGTTGATAAAGACATTTACCTTGATATAGCATCAATAAAAGTTCATATAAACTTAAATGAAATTAATGCATTTATTGCTTGGCTTAACAATATTTTAGAAACAAATATTGATTTTGATATGGATAAAATATTAAATTCTTTAACAACAACAAGTTTTGAAGATATAGATTTTAGTTTTATCAAATCATTAGTAAGTTCAGAAACTCAATCTCAAATTGAATTTTCAAACAATTTTATGATATCGGTTGAGTATGATGACTTTATAAATCAAATAGATTTTATGCATGACACAAGAAGTGCAACAATCTATTGCACAGGAAAGCAACCTGTTCAACTTGACGGATTAAATAAAAACGAATATAAAGAATACACTTTATTTACAAATTTAATTCAAAGCACCTATGACTTGATTAAATCAAAACAATATAACATTGCTGGAGAAATCAAAAAATATAAAAATGATATCCTAAATCAAACAATTTCTATGGATGTTCAAATAGATGTGACAAACATGCTTAATGCTTTTGTTGACATTTTGGGATTGGGCGAACAAATTACAATTTGTTATGAAAATAAGGTGCTATATTTCTGCTATGGCGGCTCAAACGGAATGAAAATTGCCGTTCAAGAACATGCGTTGCAAGAAATTTTGTCAATTGGGCTAAGTGCATTTAATATAGATGCAAAATCAATTCCGTTCTTAGACGAATTCTTAACCAAAGAAGACATAGACACAAGCAATCTATCAACAATTATTCCAACAATTGAACTTGGTAACCCACTTGATTATGTTGAATATATTCAAGGATTTAATGTTACAGATGATTATTTTGAGATTATTCTTAAAGCAGACAAACTTGGAAGTTATGCAAATGGAAAAGATGTTGCAATAAGATTAAATTATTCACTTGGCAAAATAACAAGTTTAGTTGTTAACAATCTTTATATCTTTGGAGAAACGAATGAATTTATCAATATTGTTGTGAATGTAAATGAGTTCACAAACATTGAAAGTGTTCAAGATAAAAACAAATATATTGATTTATCAGATTCTAAAGATTTAATCAGAGCATTCGTTAACACATCAACTCTTAACGACTATCATATTAATGGAAAAATTAAATTAAATATTGATATTGGCATTAATTTTGATGCGGCAACGGTTAATGTGGATGCAAGAATTAAAAAGAAACAAATTGAAGAAACAATATTTGATGAAAACCTTGGTGAATTTGTTACAAAACAAAAAACCGAACTTGTTGGAATGGTTGAATTGTCTAATTATCCACTTATTAAGTTTGTTAACAGTGAAAACACAAATGGTGGATTATCTAGAAAAAGAACAATAACGATATATTTTAAAGATGGATATATTTATCTTTCAACAGTCGATGCAGAAAGTAGAACTTATGACAGATTTGAAAGGGCAACAAAAATAACCCCTAAAACTTTGGTGGATAATCTAAAATATTACATTCAATATTTGCTTGGATTTACTGATAGCATTCAAAGCAAGATTAACGAAGCAATTGATAAAAGCAACAGTTATCAAGGCGAAACTGATTATGGCAATATAATTGAAGAATATTCTCATGAGAATAACAAACACACTATAAAAATAAACTTACAAGAACTAACTCACAATCAAGACATTGGAACATTAACAGTGGTTTTAACAACAATCAATAACGAAAGCACAGAAAATAAAGATTATCTTTATAGGCTTGATGTTGACTTAAAACTTCTTGACAACATGCTTTCGTTGCAAACAGACACAGCAAGCAGTTCAGAAGCACTATTCCTTATTGATATTGGAAGAGAAGTTGATATTGATGGGGCACAAAATTACATAAACAACTATGACAATGTTGACAAACTTGGCGTTGATGGTGAGTATGAAAAAGAAGGAGATAAAACTTTCAAACAAGCAAACACAGGAACAACTGAAATAAGACTTGTTAACAACAACGAAATTATTGAAGTTTTAACTGGAACTATTGCTTCTGAAGTTGTTTTGCCAATTCTTCCAAATGTGATTGAAGATGATGGAATAATAAAACAAGAATATGCTTTTGGTGGTTGGTTTATTGACGAAAATTGCACCGAAGAATATACAAGTGGAGTTTATCCAAGATATAACACAACATTATTTGCAAAATGGATTAAACTTGACCCTAAAATTTATGCAACAATAAATTTTGTTACAAATGAAGAGGGTGTGAGTGCTGACGCGATAACCGGTTTTGTTGGCGACAAATTAACGCTTCCAGTGCTTCAAAATGTTGAAAAAACAATTGACGAAAACACGTCTGTTTTGAAAATATTCTTAGGTTGGAAAACTGTTGATGGAACAGATTTCACAAAAAACATTATTGAAAGCAATCATTTAACTTTATACGCAAAATGGGAAGAAAAAATAACAAAAACTTATAATCTTCAAATTTATAGTGCTGGAGAAAAAGTTTATGACGGAAAAGTTGAAGCCGACAAAGAATTTATATTCCCTTCAATGGACTGTTTTAAGGAAGACACAAAATATTACACCACTTCAAACTTTGATGAAAGTTCACGCGTGTTAAGTTTTGTTGTTTCACAAAATAGTGTTTGGTATGCAAGAAACCGATTTAAAGTTGTTGTTGCGTCTGCCTATACAACTTTGAATGGTGGAAGCTATTCTTATCAAGATAGTGATGTTTGGGAAGGTCAAATAGTAAATCTTGAACAATTTGCTAATTTCACTGAAAATAAATCGTCATATAAAACTGAATATACTTTTAAAGGCTATAAGTTAAATGGCGAAACATTAATCACCGCATCAACCTATGTTATGAAGGCTTTTAATGCAACTTTAGTTGCGGAATGGGAAACAATAGATTATTGCACAATAACCTTTAACCCAACAGGCTGGAAAAATCCTGCATGGTGGACAATAAACAGTTGGATTGCCTATATCTCTAATTCAAATGTTTCAAACACAACAAATAATCAAATTACTGTTGTGAAGGGCACTGAAATTAATTTTGCCAACTATAAAGCAACTTGCAAATACAGATATAGTTCAAAAACTTTGAATAAACGTTATAATTTTGAAACTGTGGCATGGGCAGACGAAGCACAAAACTTGTATGACACTGCTATAAGTTCTCAAGAATATTCAGGTGCGCTAACTTTGGTTGTAACTGAAAATAAAACCTTGCAACCAGTTTGGAAACATGTTTAATTAATCATAAGACAAAAGTTAAAGACTTTTGAAACTTGCAATAATTATAAAAGAATTCTATCAAATTAAAAGATAGAGTTCTTTTTATTTCTTTCAAAAATGTTAGACAAAATACAATGGCTTGGTTTTAAAACTAAATTTATTTATTTTTGTTTTTATATTGACTTTTAGATAAAAATATTAGATGATATTTATATGAAAAAAATTATTAATGTTGTTTGCGTTTGTTTCTTGTTAGTTTTGAGTTTTTTTTGTAGTGCATGCTCTAAAAACAATCAAGATGAAAACGTTAAACAAGAGTTATCGGACGAGCAAAAGTCTTTTAACTTAATTTTAGAAAAAGTGCGCGAACTAGAAATTCTTTCTTCAGCCTACAATTTGGAAAACTCCACAATGCGAACACTTGTTTACATCAGAAGTGTTAGATATAATTCTGGGCAATGGCAAATGATAGGCGGACAAAGTGATGCTGAGTTTGACGACTACGTTTTGCAAAATCAAACTAAAAGTGTAAGCGAGCTTAAAAATTTGTCGTCTTTTGTGTTGCCAAAAACCAAAGAGGAGTCTGATTTTGTGCATATGTTTGCAACGCTAAATGTTTTGTATGCACAAGAAAATTCTGCCATGCACGACCTTGCTGGTTGGGGCGGAGATTTATGTCAACTTGCAGTTGATGCCAAAAATAGTGGAAAGTTGGGGCAAGAGTTAAATGATTATGTTAAATCAATTTTTAACAGCAAAACTGGCGCATTTAATGATCAAGATTTATGTGCTGATCTAGATGCTGTTAATTTGGCAGTGTTGCTTAAACAAAGTGGCTCAATAACAACTTCTTTACGAGAATATTCAAACAGTTTAAATGTGCAAGAGCGAAAGAAGGGTTTTATTCAAAATGTGTTCAACACAGAATATTCTTCACAAGAACAACTAAAACAAGACATGTTTTCAAGGGTTAAATCTAATTTATTTTTAAACTTGTGGGGGCAACAAAACGGACTGAGCTTTAATGATGATTTAAGCGTTATTGAAGTGTGTTGTGATGTTTTTGCCACATATTTGATGAGTTAAATACAAAAAATTATTTTAAAAGCACATGATTTTATATTGTAATTTTGTTTTTGTTTCAGTTAAATTGTGAGTTTTTTATTTACTCTTAAAGTTTTTTTTGTTTTTAATTAAAAAATAAAGCAAAGCATTTCATCTTTTGATTTATTTTTCAATCATAATTATTGTAATTTTGTTTTTGAATTTGAAAAAAATATATTTATTAAAAAAACTATAAATATCACAAAAATGACAATTTTTTAAATTTCAAAAAAATAAACAAATTTTTAAAATATATGGAAATTTATTTTTTGTTATGATAAACTCTAAATACAGAGAGGTGTTAATATGTTTAAAAAACTATTAATTATTACATTATCATTATCAGCTTTGTTGTGCTGTGCTTTTTTTCCTAAATCTTTTACTGTTTATGCAGAAAAACAAAACATAACCTATGTTGCGTTTGGCGACAGTATTGCAGAAGCCTATGCGATAAACATGAAAACAAAAACAGATTCTGAGGAATTGATTTTGGGTATGGATGAATCTTATGCTTTAATAGACGGCAGTTATTCCGACTTAATACGTGAAGAATTAGACAAAACCTATAACACCACTGCTTTCAACTTTGCATATTCTGGAGACACCTGTCAAGACCTTTTAGATTTTTTGGCTGAATTTTACGACAACATAAACAACACAGCCAACAATTCAACTGACGCCAACGTAACTTATCCAAGTTTAACAAATAGAGAATTGTATCAAACGGTGAAAAATGCAAACATAATAACTGTTTGCATAAGTGCTAATAACATTTTATGTGAAGCACCAGCCCTTGTTTCTCGTTTTTTGGGTTTTACAAGTCCTTCTATAGATCGACAGGGGATTGAAAAAGTCTTAAAGAAGAAAATTTTAGGTGATTCTGCAAGCGGAATAAAAGGATTAAAGGCGGAGTTTCCTGAACTTTTAAATGTATTTTACAAACTTAATCCTAAAGCAAATATATATTTCACCTCCGTATATAATCCATATAAGGTTGTTGATGCAGACCCAACATTTTTATCAACCGTGCAAATGTTTTATCAAAATTTTACTCAGGAAAATTTAAACACTATTTCTGAAATCACCGAAGTGGCAATAAGTGGAGGGAAAGACTCTCTTGGGAATGATTTTGTTGGAATAAATAATATTATATATGATTCAATAAATTCATTTAACAGCACTCACTCGTCTAACTTTAAATATGTTGATTCAAAGTTAAGTTATGATGCACAATATAGCGACAGTGACAGGGCAAATTATAACAGATATGTAAATATTAGGGCAGACGAGTTAACATTGTCTGCTATGAGTGGGGACATTTTTGATGTTTATAGCACTTATTTTGACCCACACCCTTCGTATGCTGGGCATGAACTTATTGCATCAACACATATTAATGCTGGTCTAGAAGTGAAAATCAGCGAAACTTTTGATTATTCAACCTTAGTTAATAATGCCGATTTGCAAACGTCATATATTTTGCAGAATGGACAAAGTTTGACATTTAACACCACAGTTGATAACGCTGGTTACACTTATTCTTTTCTTTACACAATTAAAAAAGATGGTGTAACAGTTAGAACAATCACAAACAACCCAACAACAATAAACTATTCAGATTATCAAACGGGCACATATGATGTTTATTTAAGCATTACTGCCACTTCACAAGATAGAACCAAAGTTATAGATGTTTGTGTCAATGAAAAACTGACAACAATCCATATCAACGAAGTTCAAAAGTACATTGTGTCTTTTGTTCCAAATTGTGATAACGTGATTGACCAGCAAGAAATTGTTTCGGGTGGAAAAGTTACCGAGCCTTCGGTTGTGAAACCAAACAATCAACTCGTTGGGTGGTTTACTGACCCTGATTTTATCACACAGTGGAATTTTTCAACAGATGTTGTTTTGTCTAATATCACTTTATATGCTCATTGGCAAGCAATCACATTTGATGTGACTTTTGACTATAACGGCGGAACCTTGAATGGACAAAGTGTGGCGGTTGTTTCTGTTATGCAAAATGCACTTGTAGAAAAACCTAACGCAAACAACGAGCCCATCTTAAGCAAACATAAACTCATCGGATGGTTTGTTAATTTGTCAGATGAACAGCCTTTTAACTTCAACACTCCAATAACTGAAACTTTGACTTTGCATGCAAAATGGGAAAAAGTTGTTTTTAGTGTGACGTTTAACTTTAATGGCGGAATTCTTAACGGACAAACGCAATTGACAACAGAAGCAAATAAGGGCGATAAACTTTCAAGGCTTTCTAACGAACCCGTTAAAGAAGATTGCGAACTTGTTGGCTGGTTTAAAGACGTTGACCTTTCAAAGCCGTGGAACTTTGAAAACGATGTTGTTAATGCAGATGTCATAATTTTTGCGAAATGGGAAACCAATGTTGTTAATGTTAATTTTGACTATCAGGGTGGAACATTTAATGGAAACAATAGTAGGGTTTTAAAACTTGTTAAAGGGGATCAATTATCAATCCCAACTGAAAATGCTGACACCTTAAAAAAATCAGGTTATAAATTTGCTTATTGGTTTTTATCAGATAATCAAGTGCCACTTGAATTTCCTTTTGATGTGTTAGAAGACATAACAATTTATGCCCACTGGAAAGAGGCAATAAATATTAACATTTATTGTTATAATCAAGATATTGAATGGTTGATTTTTAAAGGCACAACAGTAGGCGAGTTGTTTGATGAAATTAAACCACAAAAAAATGGAACATGCTTTTTAGGCTGGTATGAAGATTCAACATTAAGCCAAGAATTAGAAAATGATGCGATTTTGAACAACAATCAAAGTATTTTTGTTAAATGGATGACATTAAAATGTGATGGCGAACAACTTTTGAAACAAACATTTTCATCCACCACAAAACCTATAGTTTGGCAAATTGATGCAAAAAATGGAACAAAGCTTGCTTGGCAAGTAAATAATGAAATTGTAAAATATTCTGTTGTTAGTGGAAATAATGGAGCATCTTGGGTTTTTGTTCCTAACGCTGTTGGGGTGTTTGAAATTTCTTGCTTAATTTATAACCGAGTTGATTACGATGGGAACCCGATTGAAGATGCAGTGGTTAATGGCGATATTGTTGAAATGGTTTATAGCACTCCATCAAACATAACAATTGCTTTATCAGAAAACACAAACAAAAAAACCTATGTTATAGAACTGGACAACAAACAGTATTATGATGAAACCAAGTTTGTGTGGTTTAAAACAACTGACGGATTGAGCGACGATTTTTCTACAAAAATTGGAGTTGGATTTAATTTAAATTATGAATTTGATTCCGATTGTAAAATTTGCGTTAAATATCTAGAAAATGAAGATTCCACCGACGGGCTTGTGTCTAATATTATTGATGTTATTAATGTAAGATTTGACAATTATGCGAATGGTATTATTATAATTTTGATTGTAATTTCGTTTGTTATTATTGCTATAGTCGCTGTGGGAGTTATTATCAGAATAAAAAAACAAAAAGATTATTTCTAAAATGAGCAATTAACATAATTTCAAACCATGCAAAATCAAGTTCTACTAGAAGCAAAAATAGTGAATATTTTTCAAATCAATCAAGGCGGACATTAAGGTGCCCGCCTTATTTTATGCCTAAATAAAAACTAGCGACCATCAAAATCGCTAGAATGACCATAAAATTAGGCTTTTTGGTGCATCTGTACGGATTCGAACCGTAAACCCTCAGTTCCGAAGACTGATGCTCTATCCAATTGAGCTACAGATGCAAATCGGGCATTTTTTAAGGGAAAATGTCAAACCCTTGACAATTTGTTTCTAAGATTAATGCTCTAAGGGTTGGGTTATATTATCAAATAAGATATTTTGTCATGCTTTTAAAGTTTATCACAACAAAAATAAAAAATAAAGTGATTTAAAAAAATTCATCAAAAAAACAAAGAAAAATAGTTGCAAAAATATATAATTTTAAACTTTTAACAAAACAATCAAACATATTAAAAACAATTCAAATTTAAATAAAAGATGAAAATGTTGCGAAAAAGTGTCTTTGGCACAAAATTTTGAAAAAAATACATAAAAAAATTTGACAAAGAAATGCAAAAAGTGGCATATTTTTTAATGGATAGTCAAAGACTAAATAAATAAAGAAACGAAAAACACTGATGGTTGACCACACGCGTTAAGTGGAATTCTAAACTTTTTTAACAAAAAACAAGGGCAAGACAAAAATAAAGGGATAATTCTTCTTAAAATGAAAAAACTAACAACGAGGTTAACCAAGCCCTCGTTTTTTGTTTTGAAAAAGGAGAGATTATGAAAAAAATCAAAAGAGCAAAGGTTTTAAAAATGCTTTTATTGATTGTGTCTTTAATTATGTTTTCCACGCTTTCGATCATAACTTATGCATGGTTTACAGACAAAAAAGAATATTTAGGGACATTAAATTTTGGTACGATTGAACTTGACGTTTCAGGCGGGGTTGACAACAGCTCTAAAACTTTAAATCTTGATATTGAAAGAGCTTATGGGCCCGATTATTCGGGGAAACTTATGCCAGGTGACACAGTGAAAATAAATCTTAACATTGGCCTAAAATCAACAAGCGAACCAGCATATTATCTTGCCTATATTTATGATGATATAGGCGTGTTTGAAGATGTTATGTTTTTTAGTGACGGAACAAAAACGGGTGAAAATTTAAATGTTTATATTAACAACTTTGAAAAGGTCTATCTTCAGTCTGATGCTTCACAAGCCTCAGTAAAACGAAAATATTATGGAAGTTTAACAAATGAATATGCCCATAACATAACAATATCTGCAAAGGTTTCAGAAGACTATGAAACACAAAAAACAACCACTACAGTTAAGTGTAAAATTTACGCCGTTCAACAAGCAAACACAACAATGTATGATGTTTCAGATGCTATTAGTCCAGTAGCATATTTTCCTAACTGGACATCTTGGAAATCGGCAATATCAAATGTTGCAGATTTAACAAGTATAGGGTTTTATGAAAAAGAAGACACAACATCTCTTGCTGGATATGCACAAGATGGCATTTTGAGACCAAACATAGAAATTTGGAAAAAATCAGACACCGAAATTGCTTTTGTTAGTGATAGGGTTATACGACCAGACTATTGCGCATATTTATTCAGTGACAAAGCAACTTCAAATCAAGTTTATTTAAAAAATTTAGAATCAATAACATTTAAGAATTTTGATACACGCAGAGAAACATCTATGAATAGTATGTTTTATAAGTGTAAAAGCTTGAAGAGTTTAGACCTTTCAGGTTTTAAAACGAAAAAGGTCACAGACATGGCTTCTATGTTTGAAGAGTGTGAAAAGTTAACCAATTTGAACATTTCAAACTTTGATACAAGCAATGTTACAACTATGGAGCGTATGTTTTTAATGACTTATATAAACAATAACTTAACAAGTTTGGACATTTCAAATTTCAACACAAGCAAAGTTACAAACATGGATTGGATGTTCGCCGGTTGCAGCAAATTAACCAGCCTAGATGTTTCAAACTTTGACACAAGCGGTGTTACAAATATGAGGGGTATGTTTGGTGAATGCAACGAATTAACCAGCCTAGACCTTTCAAATTTCAACACAAGCAGTGTTACAAACATGAGTTCTATGTTCCAAGGTTGCAACGAATTAACCAGCCTAGACCTTTCAAATTTTAACACAAGCAGTGTTACAAACATGAGTGGTATGTTTAATGGCACTTTCTCAAACGCGCCAAGCAGTTCAACTTTAAACATAAGTTCAAATTTCACATATAAAGTGGGAGAAGTTAACACACAATTTGCAAGCAAAACCGAGTTAAACACACAAACAAGTTTAAACACAAATGTTACTGTTTTGAAAGATGGTGTTGCACTTAGTTAACAATTATTGATAACAAAAAAGCATTTTGTTCATGATTATAACAAAACAATTATACTTTTAAATTTAATGTGTTTTATAACAAAATTATAATATAATCAAACAATAAAAAACGATAGAAAGAAATCTATCGTTTTTTTGTTAAAGATGATGTTGGTTTTGATAAACTTGGCTTGATATGATAAAATTAAGTTAAATTTCATATTGATTTTTATAGTAAATTTTAAAAAATTAAATATGGTGTTGATCATTAAGTGGAAGTTACAATAATTTAGGCAAGGGTTAATAAATCATATTTAATTCTTTTGAAATAAATTCATAAAACAATTGACAAACGGAAATTTTTTTGTTAATATTGATTTGTCTAATTATTTGACGAAATGATTTTTGATACATTTAGTAAAGGAGCAGATTATGAAAAGAACTTATCAACCTAAAAAAAGAAGTAAAGTTAAAGTTCATGGTTTTAGAAAAAGAATGCAAACTCATAATGGCAGAAAAGTTTTATCTAGACGTCGCAGACGTGGCAGACACACTTTAACTGTGAACAATAAATAGAGAGAGTTTATGATTAAAAAAGAAAATAGACTAAAGAAAAGAAAGCAATTTGCTTATTTATTTAAAAATGGTAATCACACTGGTGATGAATTTGTCAGTTTAGTCTATCTAAAATTAAAAACAAAAAATTTCAAGGTGGGTTACAGCGTTTCTAAAAAGGTTGGAAAAGCCGTGGTGAGAAACAAAGTTAAACGCAGACTTAAAGAATGTGTTTTGAGTTTTTCAAATCAAATTAAAAACGAATTTTATATTATCGTTGTTGCAAAACCAAAAATTTTAGATTTAAAGTTTGATGATATGAAAGAAAATTTGAAAACACAATTTAAAAAAGCGGGTTTAATTTGTGATTGTAATTAAAACTTTGGCTTATCCACTTAAAATTTTTTGTTTATCACTTGTTTATTTGTATAAGATTTTAATATCTCCAATGCTTCCAAAATCTTGCAAATTTTCGCCTTCATGTTCAACTTATTCTGTGATTGCGATAAAAAGATTTGGTGTTTGCAAAGGAGTTTTTTTAACAATTAAACGAATTTTAAGATGCAGTCATTTTTCGTCAAAATGCGGGTTAGATCCTGTGCCAGACAATTTGAAAGGAGATTTAAAATGGATAATTTAATGCTAACAGTTGGTGGACTTTGGGGAACAATAATAAGTTGGTTTCAAAGTTTTCTTCCAAGTTTTGGGCTGACTATAATTGTTTTCACAGTTGCATTAAAGCTTGTGCTTTCACCACTTGAAATTTATCAAAAGGTGAGTTCAAAAAAAACAGCAGAAAAACAAGCAGTGCTTCAACCAAAACTTGAAAAATTGCAAAAACAATATGGCAACAATAAAGATTTGTTAAATCAAAAAACAATGGAGTTATACAAAAAAGAAAATTTCAACGTTATGGGCTCTTGTTTTGGAATGTTAATAAATTTGGTTATCACAATTGTTGTTTTCTTCACATTGTTTTCTTCATTAAATCAAATCAGCCAATATAACATTAAAACAGAATATGAACAACTAACCGAAAATTATAAGGTTGTTTTGCAAACAAAATTAAAAGAAGAGGCATCTAGCAATTCAATTGTGCTTAGTGCTGATGACGATTTGAAAACGATTATTGAAAAAATTGAAGCATCAAGTTTGTCAAGCGAAGAAAAAGCTTCATTAATTGCTTCTTCAAAAGCTTTTGCAACAAGTGAAACTGCAAATTATTATGGCCAAATTAAAGAAGACTTTTTGTGGGTCAGAAACATTTATCGTCCAGACACTTATGCAAGCACTTTTCCAAATAGTGATGAATATTTAAGCATTACAGGAACAAATTTTAATAAAATAAGCGCCGAAAACAAATTTATTGATATTTATGGAAATGAATATACAAACAAAGACGACGCAAAAGAAGCTTTTGCAAGAGATTTTCAAGAAGTTGCAGGTGATATTAATAAAGTTTACAGCGGGTGGAACGGCTGGTTAATTTTGGTTGCACTATCTGGCGGAATAACAGTTTTAAGTTTGCTTATTACAAACATTGGTAACAAACCAAAAAAACAATATGACAGTAAAGGTAATGAAATTAATGTTAAAACTCCAAATAATATGCTTATGATGATTTTGCTTCCAGTTTTAATGATTGTTTTCACTCTTCAATATAGTGCTGCATTTGCACTTTATATTGTTATGAACAGTGTAATGAGTGTGCTAATTGGTTTGATGACTACACTAGTTATGAATAAAATTGAAAAATCTAAACAACAAAAGAAAGAAGGGGTTTAATATGAAAAGTTTTGAATTTACTGGAAAAAACATTGAAAAAGCCATTGAAAATGGTCTTAAAGAACTAAATAAAAATCGTGAGGATGTTGATATTAAAATTTTAAGTGAAGGCGGATTTTTCTCTAAGGCAAAGGTTTTAATATCGTTTGATGAAGAATCTGACGAACAAATTGCTTGCGATATTGCAAAAGAAGAAATCTCATGTGATTGTGAAGATTGCGATTGCGAAAAAGATTGTGATTGCGAAGATTGTGATTGTGAAGATGATTGCAATTGTGATTGCGATTGCGAAGAAGGCTGTGAATGTGAATGTGAATGTGAAAAAGTTAATTGTGAAGATGATTGTGATTGTGGGTGCTGTGAAGACGAATGCGAATGTTGTGAATGCACTCAAGAAGAAACTTGTGAATGCAACAATTCCGAACAACCAAAACAAGAAAAAGAACAAGAGATTTTGAAAAAAGAACACAATTATTTGTCAAGCGAAGAGGTTTTTGACATCGTTAATGAAATTTTCAAAAACATTTTTAAAACACTTAACATAGACGGAAAAGTTATGATACTTGAAAATGACGACACTTATGAAGTTAAAGTTTCAGGCGATGAAAACATTTCAAGTTTGATTGGTTTTAGGGGTGAAGCACTTAATGCTTATCAGATTTTGATTAATAGTTTTTTAAGTTTGAAAAACAAATCAAAGAAAATTTTGCTTGATGTTGAAAATTATCGCAACAGACGTGAAGAAAGTTTGAAAGGGCTTGCTTTAAGAATTGCAAAAAAGGTTGTAAAAACAAAAAGAAGCCATAAGTTTGAACCTATGAGCAGTTTTGAACGTCATGTTATTCATGAAGCGTTAAGTGATTTTGAGGGTGTCACAACACACAGTGAAGGTGTTGAACCTCATCGTCAACTTATTGTTGAGCCTAGTGATAAAAATAAAAATAATTAAAAAATAAAAGCAACTAATATTTAACATAAAACACATAATCTAATTTGGGTTATGTGTTTTTTGAAAACTTTTGTCATTTTGATTTTTGCATTTTAATTTTGTTTAAGAATTAAATTTTTTTATTTATTTTTTTGCAATAAAATTTTAATTAATT
>CAJMEO010000002.1 GCA_905212505.1 uncultured Christensenella sp. | reverse complement strand
TAAAAATTAGATTTAAACCTATAATAATCAAGTTAGCACTATTTAAACTAAAAAATAATATATTAAGAAATTTGTTTTTGTTCATTTTTTACCTTTTTGCTTTTTATAATACTATAAACAATCAAACCAGCACCAACAAGCATTAGAATTCCACTTAGAAGTTGCGAAACCTTAATTGAGCCAATATATAAACTATCTCCCCTAAACGCTTCAATCACACATCTTCCAAGCCCATAAAACGCCAAATACGCTCCTGTTGTTACCCCAGTTTGCTTTGTTTTATTATAGACAAAAAATAATATTATAAACCCTATAAAATTCCAAATGGCCTCATAAAAGAAAGTGGATAAATGCCAGTGCCCATCAATTAAAACTGAAAGTGGAAACCAGCAAAGAGAAGGATTTGTAACTTCAATGCCATAACAGCATCCACCAAAATAACAACCTATTCTTCCAATGCTTTGTGCAAGAATTAAACCAACAGCAATAACATCGGTTAGTTTTAAAATGTTTATTTTTTTGATGATTGCATAAATCACAACACCTAAAAACCCACCTATTATTCCACCATATATTGCCAAGCCTCCGTTCCAAACCTGCAAAAATTCAATAAACGTGAAACTTTCAGCTGAAAATACACAATAATATATTCTTGCACCAAGAATGGACAAAGGAAAAATTAGCAATAACAAATCTATTGTAACATCTTTTGAAAATCCCCCAGATTTTTTGAAGAGTGAATTGCAAACAATAAACGCAACAATAAATCCAACAGCCATTAAAAGTCCATAAAGGCTGATATTAAGCCCAAAAATGTTAAAACTCACGCTTAAATAATTCATTATTTATCCTTCTTCTTAAACAAAATAACTTTATTTTCTTTCCCTGTGAATAATTTTATCAAGTTTTTTCGGTGAGCGAACAAAATTAATGCATATAAAGCACAAATTAATATTATTTCAACAAAATGAGTGTTAAAAACAATTCCCACTACACTTAACCCCAAAACAATTGTTAATGAAGTTAAACTGCCTATTTTGGTGATTAATAGCATTAAGAACCCAAAAACTAAAAATCCGGCAAACCAAAGTGGATATAAAACCGCAAACATACCAAGCGTCACAGCAATACCCTTTCCACCCTTAAACTTATAAAACACTGGAAACATATTTCCAAGAACAACCGCAAAACCTGATGTGTAAACCAAAATGTTTGTCAATTCAGGAAAGTATGTTTTTGCAACAAAATATGCACACAAACAAGGAATTATAGCCTTAAGAATGTCTAAAATCAAATTTAAAAGTCCAATTCCAAAACCAAAATTTCGAGCCATATTCATTGTCCCCGGATTGCCCGAACCAAGTTTTGTTATGTCATTATGAAGACCTTTGCTTAAAATTCGTGCAAAACTTATGTTGCCAATAAAATAGCCACAAATAATGAATGCTAAAAATACTAAAATCTTTTCTATCATAAATCCTCTTCAACTTTATTTTTAAATATCAATTCTATTGGCGTGCCTTTAAAATTGACATTTCTTCTTATCGTGTTTTCTAAATATCTGGCATAAGAAAAATGCAGATATTTTTTATCGTTAACTTTAAACGTAAATGTTGGTGGATTAACACCTGTTTGACTTGAATAATAAATTTTTAATTTTTTGCCATTATAAATTGGTGGTTCAGTCATTCTCACAGCATCTCCAATTATTTCATTTAATATGCTGGTTGAAATTCTATAATTATTATGCTCTAAAATTTCTTCAATCTTTGGCATTATATTTGTTACTCTCTGCCCTGTTTTTGCTGAAATATATAAACTTTCAAAATAACTCATAAAACTTAAATCGGTGTTTAATTTTTTATTAAAATCGTTCATAGTTTTATCGTCTTTTTCAATCAAATCCCATTTATTCATAACAATTAAACTTGGTTTTTTTTCTTCATGAATAAAACCTGCAATTCTTATGTCTTGTTCACTTAAAGGCTCAGAACTGTCAATAACCAAAACACATATATCAGCTCGTTTTATCGCTTCCAAACTTCTAATTACGCTATATTCTTCAACAGAATCAAGTTCAATCCCACGTTTTCGTCTAATACCAGCAGTGTCAATTAAAATATAGTCTTTGTTGTTATAACTAAATGGAGTGTCAATTGCATCTCTTGTTGTTCCTGCAACTGAACTTACAACCACCCTTTCTTCGCCAAGAAGTTTGTTTGTTAAACTACTTTTGCCCGCATTTGGCTTTCCAACAATTGCAATTTTAATTTTATTTTCATCTTCGTCGTTTGTTTTTGAAATTGATTTAAAGTTTTTTACAACTTCGTCAAGCAAATCACCAAGCCCTTTGCTTTGTTCACTTGAAATTGCAAAAGGCTCACCTAAATTTAGTTCATAAAATTCATAAGTTTTGTCAGTTTCGTTATTATCAAGTTTATTGACAACCAAAATTACGCTCTTTTTTGTTTTTCTTAATAAGTCTGCCACTTCATGGTCTTGATTTGTTAAACCTTCTTTTCCGTCCACAAAAAACAAAATAACATCGGCAATGTTAATGGCAATCTGACTTTGCATCATAATATTTTTTTGCACTTCACTGTTATTTTTAAGATCAATCCCACCCGTGTCAATCATTGTGAAACTATTATCAAGCCAAACGCAATCGGCATAAATTCTATCACGCGTAACACCGGGTTCATCTTTTATTATACTTATTCTTTTTCCTGCAATTTTGTTAAAGAATGTGCTTTTGCCAACATTTGGTCTTCCAACAATTGCAACAATTGGTTTTCTCATAATCACTCCTATTTGATTATATCATAATAAATAAATAATATCAAACATTTTAATTATATAGTAAAATAACTATTTATGTTGCCGATAACAATAACAATAGCAATAACAATAACAATAACAATAACAATAACAATAATTATGAAAATATAATCCAATCTTCGTTATTTTTATTAGTGCAATGATAATAAAAAAAAGTGCGAATATAACCATGGGTTAAATGCACTGTTTTTAAAGTTATTTAATTAAACTATTCATTATTTAATTAATTCAAGTCTTGCCATTTCAGCGTTATCACCAAGACGTTTACCTAGTTTGTAAATTTTAGTGTAACCACCTTTTTGGCCAAGTTCTTTGCTTCTAGCATCATATTTTGGTGCCAAAACATTAAATAATTTTTCTACTAATGGATGTTTAATATCTTTGGTTCTTTCTTTATAAGCAGATTTGCTTTCTTTTGCAAGTTTTGTTTCTGGGATATCATAAATTAAAGTCATGATTTTTCTGCGAGCAGCCAATTTTTTTGGGCCATCAACAATAACTTCCTTAGAAACTTTTTCACCCTTAGCATTTGTTACTGTTTTTGTTGTTTTAACAGTATCTTCATAAGTGTTAATTGCAAGAGTTAAAACTTTTTCGGCATAACTTTTAACACTTTTTGCTTGAGGCAATGTTGTTTCTAACTTTCCGTGCCAAAGCAAAGTTGATGCTTGACCACGAAGTAAAGCTTTTCTTTCTTTTGTAGGAAGACCTAATTTTTTGATTTGTGCCATCTTACTATTTTCTCCTTATTATTCTTCGTCGTTTCTAAAACCTAAGCCCAAACTCTCTAATTTTTTAATAACTTCTTCTAGAGATTTAAGACCCAAATTTCTAACTTTTAACATATCGTCTTTAGATTTTTTTGTTAGGTCACTAACTGTGTTTATGTTTGCACGTTTCAAACAGTTGTAGCTTCTAAC
Source organism: uncultured Christensenella sp. (assembly GCA_905212505.1). Classification (GTDB taxonomy): domain Bacteria; phylum Bacillota; class Clostridia; order Christensenellales; family UBA1242; genus UBA7868. Next base: position 15,056 of record CAJMEO010000002.1, on the reverse strand, counting down.
ACTTAAATCCATATCTTCAATTGTCATTTCTAAAACTTTGTGCTGTTTTTCATCTTCTCTTGCTTGAAGAATTGTTAAATCTTTCATGCTTTCAACAAGTTCAACAAATAGATTTGTGTGGTCTTGAATGATTTTTGCACTTAAACTTACAACTTCACGAGCAGAAAGTGTACCATTTGTTTCAACTTCAAGAATTAGTTTGTCAAAGTTCATATTTTGACCAACTCTTGCACCTTCAACTTTATAGTTCACTTTTTTTACAGGTGAGAAGATTGAATCTACTGCAATATACCCAATATCTTGAGTTTCATCTTTGTTATCGTCTGCACAAACATAACCTCTGCCACGTCCTATAACAATTTCCATCTCAAATTTTGCACCATCTTCAAGCGTAGCAATGTGCAAATCAGGATTTAAAATTTCAACTTGATCATTTGGTTCAATATCTGCAGCAGTAACTTCGCCAGCAGAATATTTATTAATTCTTAAAACAGTTTTAAAGTCTTTATCTAAATTGTTTGTTTTTACTGCCAAACTTTTAATGTTTAAAACAATATCAATAACATCTTCAGTAACACCTTCAACTGTTGAAAATTCGTGTTGAACACCATTTATTCTTATAGCTATTGGAGCGGCCCCTGGAAGAGCACCAAGAAGAGTTCTTCTTAAAGCATTACCAATAGTAAGACCAAAACCACGATCTAATGGTTCAACAACAAATCTTGCAAAAGTCCCATTATCAGATTCTTCACAAGTAATTTTTGGTTTTTCAATTTCCATCATATATTATATAAACTCCTTTAAATTGTTAATTACTTAGAATATAATTCAATAATTAAGTGTTCTTTAATTGTTAAATCAATATCATCTCTTTGTGGAAGAGCAATAACCTTACCAGTTAGTTTTTCAAGGTCTGTTTCAAGCCATTTTGGTGTTACAAGTTTAACATCTTTAAGTTCTTTAAATAATTCTGAGTTTTTCTTGTTTTCCTTAACAGCAATCACATCGCCAACTTTAACTTGCATACTTGGTATGTTTGCTTTTTTTCCATTCAAAGTGAACATTGAATGAGAAACCATTTGTCTTGCTTGATCTCTTGAAGCAGCAAACCCTAGACGATAAACAACATTATCTAATCTTCTTTCAAGAAGTGATAACATATTTTCACCAGTAATTCCTTTTTGTCTTTCTGCTTCATCATAATATTTTCTAAATTGTTTTTCTAAAACGCCATAAGCTCTTTTAACTTTTTGTTTTTCACGAAGTTGCATTTGATATTCACTAGGTTTTTTTCTGCTTGGATTATTCCCATGAACTCCGGGTACAGTTGGGCGACGTTCAATTGAACATTTTTTTGTTACACATCTGTCGCCTTTCAAGAAAAGTTTGCAACCTTCTCTTCTGCATAAACGACAATCGGCATCTGTATATCTAGCCATATATTTTTACTCCTTTATTAAATTCTTCTCTTTTTTGGTGGTCTGCAACCATTGTGCGCAATAGGTGAAACATCTTGAATTTTTGTGATGTTAAGTTCAGCAGTTTGAAGTGCTCTGATAGCAGATTCTCTTCCATTACCTGGGCCTTTAACGTAAACTTCAACACTTTCAATTCCAAGTTCCCTTGCTTGTTTAGCAGCTGTTTCTGCAGCTTGACCAGCAGCAAATGGAGTGTTTTTTCTTGAGCCTCTAAAACCCAAAGCACCAGCACTTGACCATGAAATTGCATTACCTTGTTCATCTGTAATTGTAACTATAGTGTTATTATTTGATGATTGAATGTGTGCACATCCTTTTGTAACACCCTTAGTTAATTTTCTTTTTTTAGATTTAGCATTGTTTTTAACACCAGCCATTTTTTATCTCCTTAAAATTTTACTTTTTATTTTTTCCAGCATTCTTCTTGCTCATTCCACGAGCAGTTCTTGCATTTGAATGAGTTCTTTGTCCTCTTAGGGTGATTCCTTTTCTGTGACGAACCCCTCTGTAACAGCCAATTTCTGTAAGACGTTTGATGTTTAATGCGACATCTCTTCTTAGATCACCTTCAACAACAAGATTTTTGTCAATGTAAGCACGAATTTTTGCTTGATCTTCTTCGCTTAAATCTTTAACTCTGATATCTGGGTTAACACCAGTTTCTTTACAAATTTTGGTTGCTTGATTTCTGCCAATACCATAAATATAAGTTAGTCCAATTTCTATTCTTTTTTCTTTTGGCAAATCTATTCCAGCAATACGAGCCATATTTTCCTCCAATTAAAATTAATTTATCTTAACAGTTTGCTCAAATTCAGCCGCGAGCAGACTGATTATTTTCAAAATAAACAAACAAAAGGCAAGTTATATTAACCTTGTCTTTGTTTATGCTTTTTATCTTTGCAAATTACTAAAACTTTACCTTCTCTTCTAATAACTTTGCATTTATCACAAATAGGTTTAACAGATGGTCTTACTTTCATAATTTCTCTCCTTTATAAAAGATTGTCTCTTTAGTTGAACATAATAGATTAGTTAACTGATTTTTTTTCTCTCCAAGTGATTCTTCCCTTTGTTAAATCATACGGAGAAAGTTCACAGCGAACTTTATCGCCAATTAAAATTTTTATGGTGTTTATTCTTAATTTCCCAGACAAATATGCAGTTATCACATGTCCGTTAGATAATCTAACTTGGATATTGTTTCTTGAAATATCAATAACTTCACCTTCTAGTTCAATTACATCATCTTTTGGCATAAAATCCCCCTAACCTTTTAATTATATCACACTAAAATAAAAATTTCAACAATTTTTATAATTTTTTATAAAACTATATATTTCAGAATCAAATACTTTTTGATTTTTTTCTATTTTTTCTTTTATCGCTTTGCTTTCTATGCCCAAAAGTTTAATATGTTTGATATTTTTCTTCTTGGGATTAATTATTTTTTTTGCGTTACCGTCAACAAGAAAGCAATAGTTGCCGGTATGTGCATAAATTAAATATTCGTTTTCGGCATCTCTTCCATAAGTTGAAATGCACAAATTTCCTATTAAATTATCCATAATTCCCTATAAACTTAAAATTTTAATTCCTTCTTTAGTGAAAGCAATTGTATTTTCATAATGAGCGCTAGGACTTCCATCTTCGGTTCGGCAAGTCCAACCATCATAATCAATATATATTTCTTTTTTCCCCATATTAATCATTGGTTCAATAGCAATCGTAAGCCCTTGTTCAATGATAATCCCCGTTCCTTTACGTCCGTAATTTGGAACTTCAGGATCTTCATGCATTTCTCTTCCGATGCCATGACCCACCATTTCACGAACAACAGAAAATCCGTTGCTTTCTGCATGTTTTTGAATTGCGTAGCCAATATCACCAAGTCTATCACCAATTTTTATGTTTTCTATACCTTTAAAAAAGCATTCTCGAGTTACGTCTATAAGTTTTTGTTTTTCTTTTGAAATCTTACCAACAGCGAATGTTCTTGCGGCATCACCATTATATCCACTTTTTATAACACCACAATCAATAGAAACTATATCCCCTTCTTTCAAGATAATATCGCGTCTTGGAATTCCGTGAACAACAACGTCGTTCACGCTTGCACAAATTGATGCAGGATAGCCTTCATAGTTTTTGAAACTTGGAATTGCATTTTGACTTCTTATATATTCTTCTGCAATCTCATCTAAAAATTTCGTGTTTATGCCTGGTTTTATATTTTTTTCAATCAATTCTAATGTCTGCTTTACAATTTGATTTGCAACAAACATCTTTTGAATCTGCTCTTCATTTTTAGTAATAATCATTATATTTTACCTAACAATTCTTTAAAAACTTCTTCTATATTGCCCTCGTTAGAAATTGTAATCAATTTGTTTTGTTTAAGATATTTATCTAAGATTGGAAAAGAGGTTTCATTATAAAGTTTTATTCGTTTTAGTAAGGTTTCTTCATTGTCATCTTCACGTTTTATTAAATGTTGTTTGCATTTTTCACAATAATTTTTGTCATATGTTTCAGTATTATAAGATTTATAACAAACTGGGCAAACAAATCTTGAAGCCAATCTTTGCATAACAGTAACTTCACTTACTGTAACATAAATAACATGGTCAACATGTGTTATACTGTCAAGTTTATCCGCTTGCTCAACATTGCGTGGATAACCATCCAAAACATAACCGTTTTTGCAATCATCTTTACTTAAGCGGTCTTCCAAAACAACTTTTACCAAATCATCATTGATAAGTTTGCCTTCTTCAATGTGTTTTGCAATATACTTAGAGTATTTATTATCACCTTTTGAACTATTACGCAATAAATCCCCCATAGAAATATGGGGAATTTGAAAATGCGTGCTTAATAATGAACCAATAGTTCCTTTGCCGCTTAAAGGGGCACCAATTAAAACAAAATTCATTATTTTAAAAATCCTTTATAATTTTTCATTAAAACTTGAGCTTCAAGTTGCTTATTAAATTCTAATGCTACACTAACAACGATTAACATTCCAGTTGCACTAAATGCACTAACCAAACCTGAATTTCCAGCAACAAATGTGAAAATTAAAGTTGGAACAATTGCAATAAATGCTAAGAAAATTGCGCCAAATAGTGTTATTCTGTTGTTAATTCTCTTTAGATAATCAGCAGTTGGTTTTCCTGGACGAATTCCAATGATAAAACCACCATTGCCTTGAATTTGTTTTGCAACATCTTCAGGGTTGAACATCATTTGAGAAGTGAAATATGCAAAGAATAAGATTAATAAGCCCATAACAAGTGTGTATGGCCAAGTTCCAGCGCCCATGTGAAGAGCATACCAAGTTGCTGCATCACTTGTTGGCCAGAAAATTGACATAATTAATTGTGGGAAACTTAAAAAACTCATTGCAAAAATGATTGGCAAAACACCAGTTCCAAGCAATCTTATTGGAATAAAATTGCTTTGTCCACCATACATTTTTCTTCCTTTAATTTGTTTTGCATATTGAACTTGAATTTTTCTTTCAGCTAAATCCATGAAAACAATTAAGCCAAAAATCAAAATTACAGCAACAAAGAATAAAATAATATTCCATAAACTTTCAATTTGACCTGCAAAAACATCTTGGAATGCAGACAAAATTGCAGTTCCTGCAGTTGACAAAATACCAACAAAAATTAATAGGGATAATCCGTTTGCCACACCAATTTCAGTTATTTTTTCACCCATCCAATAAGTTAGCATTGCCCCTGCGACCAAACAAATTGAAACAAACACACATGCAAGCCATGTTGGAAGTTCTGCACCAAACATTGAAAGTTTAATTGAACTTGAAAATCCTGCACAAATTCCGGATGCTTGAGCAATTGCTAATATTAATGCGCAATATTTTGTGTATTTTGCAATCTTTTTTCTTCCTTCTTCCCCCATTTGAGAAAGTCTTTGAAGTTTTGGAATTGCAAAAGTTAGCAATTGTAATATTATCGATGCATTAATATATGGCGTTACGCCAAGTGCGAAAAAAGTACCATTAGCAAGTGCACCACCACCAATACCACTTAACAAACTTAAAAAGCTTTGATTGTTAATACTGTCAGTGAAAGTTGACGTGTCTATTCCTGGAATAGGAAGCCAACAGCCAAGCCTGAATAATGCAAGAATGCCTAATGTAATGAAAATTTTTCTTCTAATTTCTTTAACTTTAAAAGCATTTTTTAATGTTGTAAACATTATAACACCTCAATACTTCCGCCCGCTTTTTCAATTTTTTCAATTGCAGACTTAGAAAATTTTGCAGCCTTAACTTGTAAAGCCTTATTTAATTCACCATTTCCTAAAACTTTCAAGCCATAACTTGATTTTTTAGAAAGGATGCCTTTTTCTTTTAAAACTTCTTCTGTAACAACTGTATTATCTTCTAATGCATTTAAATCTTTAACGTTAACTACTGAGAATTCTTTTCTGAAAAGGTTGTTAAAACCTCTTTGAGGAAGACGACGAGTTAAAGGCATTTGACCGCCTTCAAATCCTGGGCGAACACCACCACCACTTCTGGCGTTTTGTCCTTTATGCCCTTTTCCACTTGTTTTGCCAATGCCAGAACCAATACCACGGCCTAGTCTTTTAGCTGATTTTTTTGAATTTTCAGCAGGAGATAATTCATTAATTCTCATATTTTTGTTCTCCTTAAACTTTTTCTACTTTAACTAAATGTTTAACTTTAAAAATCATACCATTAACTGCAGGGTTATCAGGTAAAATATTTTCGTCATTTAGTTTTTTTAAACCTAAACTTTCTAAAACTTTTGCTTGATTTTTGTTAAAACCAATACAACTTCTTATATAGGTAACTTTTAATTTTCCTTCCATAACTCCTCCAATTATATTTCTTCTGGTTTTTTACCACGAAGAGCAGCAATTTGTTCTCTCGTTCTTAGTTGTAATAAACCATTCAAAGTAGCTTTAACAGTATTAATTTTGTTTCTTCCGCCATAAGATTTTGAAACAATATCTTGAATTCCAGCAAGATCAACAACGGCACGAACAGCACCTGATGCAATAACTCCAGTACCTTCTTTTGCAGGTTGAAGTAGAACTTCACTTGTTCCAAACTTACCTTTAACTTCATGAGGGATTGTAAAGCCAACAACGTTAACAAATTTCATATTCTTTTTTGCTGATTGAAATGCTTTTTCAACAGCAACAGAAGTTTCACTAGCTTTTCCTGAACCAATTCCAACGTGTCCTTTTTTGTCGCCAACAACCATAGTAGCACTAAAATTTAGCGTTCTTCCGCCTTTAACAACTTTAACAACACGACGAATGCTTATCATTCTTCTGTCTAGTTCATCTTCTTTTTTCACTCTATTAAATTCTTCTCTTTTAGCCATTTGTCAATCCTCCTAAAACTCTAACCCAGCATTTCTTGCACCATCAGCTAGTGCTTTAACTCTGCCAATATAAAGATATCCACCACGGTCAAATACTACATTTTTAATATTTGCTTCAATTGCTCTTTTTGCAATAGTTTCGCCAATAAATGTTGCAATTTCAGTTTTGCTTTTACCTTTAATTTCAGATGTTAATGCTTTTTCTAAACTTGATGCAGAAACAAGTGTTACGCCTTTAGTATCGTCTATAATTTGAGCATAAATGTTTGATGTGCTTCTATAAACGCATAGTCTTGGACGCTCAGTTGTTCCAGCCAAGTTTTGTCTGATTTTTTTATGACGACTAACTCTTATGCTATTTTTATCAATTTTACTAATCATAATTTATGCTCCTTATTTTTTGCCAGCCTTCTTACCTTCTTTACGAACTACATATTCATCTTCATATCTAATTCCGTAAGCATGATAAGGTTCAACTGGTTTTAAATCTCTTATTTTAGAAGCCATTTGGCCAACTAATTCTTTATTTATACCACTAACTTCAATTTTGTTGTTATCAACAACATTTAATTTAATGCCGTCAATTTCTTCAACTTCAGTTGGGTTTGAGAAACCGATGTTTAAAACAAGTTTGTTGCCTTGTTTAGCTGCTCTGTAACCAACACCGTTAATAACCAAAGATTTTTTAAATCCTTCTTTAACACCAACAACCATGTTGTGTATTAGAGCCCTATATAGCCCATGTTTTGCTTTAATTTCGTTTTCATCACTATTTCTTGTTAAGATTACTTCATTATTTTCTACTTTAACAGTAATGTTTTTATCAACAATTTGAGATAGGCTACCAAGTGGACCGCTTACTGTAACAACATTGTTACCATCAACATCAACTTTAACACCTTCTAAAATTTTAACAGGCATTTTTCCAATTCTTGACATACTTTTCTCCTTTTAATTACCACACATAAGCAAGAACTTCGCCACCAATATTTAGGCCACGAGCTTGTTTATCTGTCATAACTCCTTTGTTTGTTGATATAATCGCAATACCTAAGCCATTAATAACTTTTGGTAAATCTTCTGCGTTAGAAAATATTCTTAGCCCTGGTTTAGAAATTCTTTTAATACCAGAAATAACTTTTTCACCATTAGGACCATATTTTAAAGTAACTTTAATATCTTTTTTAATTCCGTTTTCAATTACATCTACTGCGCTAACATAACCTTCGCTAAGTAAAATGTTCGCGATAGACATTTTTGTTTTAGATGCAGGAATAATTACATCTGTTTTTTTAGCAGTAATTGCGTTACGAATTCTTGTAAGCATATCTGCGATTGGGTCAAATTTCATATCTTTCTCTCCTTTTTACCAGCTTGATTTTGAAACGCCTGGGATTTCTCCTTCGTTTGCCATTTTTCTAAAACATACCCTGCAAATTCCATATTTTTTCAAAACTGCATGAGGTCTGCCACAAATTGTGCAACGAGTATATTCGCGCGTTGAAAATTTTTGTTTTCTTGCTTGTTTAACTTTTAAACTTGTCTTTGCCATAATTTACTCCTTACGCCTTAAATGGGAAGCCAACTTTGCTTAGCAATGCTTTAGCTTCGTCATTAGATTTTGCTGTAGTAACAACTACAATGTCGAAACCTCTAACTTTCTCGATTTTATCATATTGAATTTCAGGGAAAATTAATTGTTCTTTAATTCCTAAACTATAGTTTCCTCTTCCGTCAAAAGCTTTGTCACTTATGCCTTTAAAATCACGAACACGTGGAAGAGCAATAGACAATAATTTATCTAAAAACTCATACATTTTTTCACCACGAAGTGTAACTTTTGCACCAAGTTTCATACCTTCACGAAGTTTAAAGTTTGCAATTGATTTTTTTGCTTTAACAACAACAGGTTTTTGACCAGTAATTGCTTCAATTTCATCAACGGCCATATTGAAACTTTTTGAGTTATCTTTAACATCTCCAAGACATGTATTTACAACAACTTTTTCAATTTTAGGAACTTCATTAATATTTTTGTAACCTAATTCTTTAATCAAAGCAGGAACAACTTCTTTTTTATAATACTCTTGTAGTCTGTTCATAAATTATTCCCCCTTTTTGCTAGAAGCTTTTTTTGTTGTTTTAGGTTTTGCTTCTACCTTTTCTTCTTTTTCTGTTTTAGCAGTTTTTGCTGCTTTTTTAACAGCTTTCTTTTGCTCTATGTCTAAACTAGCACCACATTTTTTGCAAACTCTAACAAGTTTTCCGTTAACTTCTTTTTTTGCAATTCTTGTTGCTTTGTTACAAGCGGCACAAACCACCATAACATTTGATGCATAAACAGGTGCTTCTTTAGATATAATTTGACTTTTTTCTTGAGCGTTTCTTGCTTTTTTGTGTTTTTTAACAATGTTAACATTTTGAACAATAACTCGGTTTGTTTTAGGAGAAACTGCCATAACGCTTCCAGTTTTGCCTTTATCTTTTCCGGCTAAAACAACAACATTGTCGCCTTTTTTAATGCTTAAACTATTCATTTCTTCCTCCTATAAAACCTCTGGTGCCAAAGAAACAATTTTCATAAAATTTTTTTCTCTTAATTCTCTAGCAACAGGCCCAAAAATACGTGTACCTTTTGGTTCTTTTTGGTTATCAATAATAACCGCAGCATTGTCATCAAATTTAATATGAGAACCATCTGCTCTTCTTAAACCTTTAGCACTTCTAACGATAACGGCTTTAACAACGTCACCTTTTTTAACTACACCACCAGGTATAGCACTTTTTACAGAAGCTACGATAACATCACCGATGTTACCACTTCTTCTAAATGAGCCACCAAGAACACGAATACACATAATTTCTTTTGCACCTGTGTTGTCAGCAACTTTCAATCTTGTTTGTGGTTGTATCATAACTCCTCCTATTTAGCCCTTTCAATTATTCTTGTTAATCTGTGATATTTATCTTTGCTTAATGGTCTTGTTTCCATAATTTCAACAGTATCACCGATATTGCAAGAATTTTCTTCATCGTGAGCTTTATATCTTTTAGATTTTTTTACAAATTTTTTGTAAAGTGGATGTTTTTCTTGACTGTTAACTTCAACAACAATAGTTTTATCCATTTTGTTTGAAACAACAATGCCAATTCTTTTTCTACGGTCATTTCTTTCTACTTGTTCCATAATCTACTCCTTAATTAGAACCCTTAACAGTTTTGTTAAGTTCTCTTTCCTTTAAAATAGTTTTAACTTTTGCAATATCTTTTTTGATAGTGTTTAAGCTCATAGGATTTGCTAATTGACCAGTAGCATGTGAAAAACGCAAATTAAATAGTTCAACTTTTAAGTCTTTAAGTTTAGCGTTTAGTTCTTCAGTTGTCATTTCTCTAAAATTTTTTGCTTTCATTATTCTTCACCACCTTCGTTAGCGTTAGCAGGTTCTTCCTTTTTTGCAATTTTAACTTTGCAAGGCAATTTGTAAGAAGCAAGTCTTAAAGCTTCTCTTGCCATATTTTCAGGAATACCACCCATTTCAAACAATACTCTACCAGGTTTAACAACTGCCACCCAAAATTCTACGCTACCTTTACCTGAACCCATACGAGTTGCAGCAGGTTTTTTTGTAACTGGTTTGTGAGGGAAAATTTTAATCCAAACTTTACCACCACGTTTTGTAAATCTCGTCATAGCAACACGGGCTGCTTCAATTTGATTTGAAGTAATCCAGCATGGTTCCAAGGCAACTAAACCAAATTCACCATAAGAAATAGTGTTACCTCTTGTTGCCTTACCAGTCATTCTACCTCTGTGTTGTAATCTTCTTTTAACTCTTTTAGGCATCAACATATTAGTTTTCCTCCTTAACATTAACATTAGAAGGTTGAACATTACCTAATATTTCGCCTTTATAAATCCAAACTTTAACACCGATTGCTCCAAAAGTTGTGTTTGCAGTGCAAACACCATAGTCGATGTCGGCTCTGATTGTGTGAAGTGGAAGTTTTCCAACTTGAGAAAATTCACTTCTTGCAATTTCAGCACCATCAAGTCTGCCACCAACCATAATTTTAACACCTTCAGCTCCTGCTTTTTGTGCTTTTTGGATTGCTTGTTTCATTGCTCTTCTCCATGAAACACGTTTTTCAAGTTGTTTTGCAACAGAGTCTGCAACGATCATAGCATCTAAATCTGGTTTTTTAACTTCTCTAATGTTAACAATGATATTTTTACTATTTGATAGTTTTGCGATTTCTTTTTTAATAGTTTCAACACCAGCACCTTTAACGCCAATTAGCATTCCAGGTCTTCCTGTTAAAATAGTAACAATTAATCTTGCTTGAGAACGTTCTATTAAAACTTTAGAAATACTGCATTGATTATATTTTTTCATTAAGGTTTCTCTAATTTTATGGTCTTCAAGAATATTTTTTGCAATATCTTTTTTGTTTCCAAACCATTGAGAATCCCAAGTTTTGTTAACTTTTAATCTTAATCCAATTGGATTAACTTTTTGTCCCATACAATTCTCCTTTTATTATTTAACCGTTCCTAAAATAACAGTTATGTGAGTTGTTCTTTTTAAAATTCTATTTCCTCTGCCTTTGGCTCTTGGCATCATTCTTTTCATGATTGGACCAGGATTTACCATAGCGGTTTCAACGAATAAGTCGTCTTTGTTCAAATTCATGTTGTGTTCTGCGTTACTTGCAGCACTGTTTAATACTTTTAAAATACTAATAGATGCAGTATTAGGAAGTGCTTCTAAAATAGCAACAGCTTCAACATATTTTTTACCTCTGATTGTGGCTAAAATTCTATTAACTTTGCTAGGACTAATTCTAACATATTTACTTGTTGCTTTAGCCATTGTTTCGTTATTTGCCATTTAATTTATCCTCCTAATTTTTTCCTGTAACAGCATTTTTGCCTGAACTTGTTTTCTTTTCAGTTGAATGACCTTTAAAAGTTCTTGTTGGAGCAAATTCACCAAGTTTATGACCAACCATATCAACAGTACAATAAACTGGAATATGTTTTCTTCCGTTATGAACCGCAATTGTGTGACCAACAAATTCTGGGTAAATTGTTGAACTTCTGCTCCAAGTTTTAACAACTTGTTTTTGGTTTGCTTCATTCAATTTTTTAATTCTATTCAATAGCCTTTCTTCAACAAAAGGGCCTTTTTTCAATGATCTACTCATATTTTCTACTCCTAATTAACACGCTTAACCATAAGTCTGTTAGAATATTTTTTATGTTTTCTAGTCTTGTTACCCATTGCTGGTTTACCCCAAGGAGTTCTAGGACTGTCATGACCAACTGGGTTTTTACCTTCACCACCACCATGTGGGTGATCAACTGGGTTCATAACCGCACCACGAACTGTAGGTTTAACACCTAAGTGTCTTGTCTTTCCGGCTTTACCTAAATTTACTAATTCATAATCAAGATTGCCAACTTGACCAATTGTTGCACGGCATTTTAGTGGAACTTTTCTCATTTCACCACTTGGCATCTTGATTGTTGCATAAGCACCTTCTTTTGCCATAATACGTGCTTCAATACCTGCTGAACGAGCAATAGCGCCACCTTTTTTTGGTTGAAGTTCAATGTTGTGAACAACAATACCAACTGGAATGCTTTCTAGTGGCAAGCAGTTACCAACTTTTATTTCAACATTTTCACCACTCATAACAACATCGCCAACATTTAGACCATTTGGAGCCAAAATGTATCTTTTTTCACCGTCAACATAGTGAAGAAGCGCAATGTAAGCTGAACGGTTTGGGTCATATTCAATGCTTGCAACTTTTGCAGGAATATCATCTTTATTTCTTTTAAAATCAATAACTCTGTATTTAATTTTGTTTCCGCCACCAATATGACGAACTGTTATTCTTCCGTAAGAGTTTCTTCCACCAGTTTTCTTCTTTTTTGCAAGCAAGCTTTTTTCAGGGGCTTTTTTGCTTAGTTCAGAATAATCTGATGTTGTCATTTCTCTTAATGAAGGAGTTATTGGATTATATTGTTTAATAGCCATAATTAATTTCTCCCCCTATTAACTCAAACTGTCAAAGAATTCAATTGTTTTGCTATCTTGTGAAAGTGTTACATACGCTTTTTTGAATTTTGAAGTATAGCCTTGACTTCTTCCTTGAACTTTGAATTTTCCATCATAATTTAATGTGTTAACTTTTTCTACTTTAACACCAAAAATGCTTTCTACTGCTTTTTTGATTTCTGCTTTGTTGGCATCTTTTTTAACAATAAAAGCATATTTTTTGTTTGCTACATCACTATAACTTTTTTCAGTTAAAAGTGGCTTAATAATAACATCGTATTGTTTCATTATTTACAAGCCTCCTGAATTTTTTTAATAGCATCTTTAGTAATTAACAAATTTTGATTTGCAACAACTTCATAAGTGTTAAGCAAGTTTGCATTAACAACGCTTAGTTTTTTAATGTTGTTTGATGCTCTCATAATATTTTCATCAGCACCATCAATTACTAATACTGTGCTTTTGTTGAATTTAAAGTTATCAAGAACTTTTTGCATTTCTTTTGTTTTTGCATCAATTTTAATTTCATCAATAACTGTAATTTCGTTTTGTTCTAATTTTTTTGAAAGAGCACTAATAAAGGCAATCTTTTTTGCTTTAGCGTTAACTTTCTTTGAAAAATCTCTTGGTTTTGGTGCAAACACAACACCACCGCCTGTCCATTGTGGACCTTTGGTTGAGCCTTGTCTTGCATTACCAGTGTGTTTTTGAGCCCAAGGTTTTTTTGCATGACCTCTAACTTCTGTTCTTGTTAGTGTGCTTTTTGAACCTTGACGTTGATTTGCAAGATATGCAACAATAACTTCATGAATTAAAGCTTCGTTATAAGGTGCTTTAAAAACTTCATCACTTAAAGTTACACTGCCACATTCTTCTGCATTTATATTATAAACTTTAACTTTTGGCATACTCTACTCCTTATTTCCCTTTTACAGCTGTTTTAATTGAAAGTATTGCACCCTTAGGACCTGGAACTGCACCTTTTATTAAAAGCACATTACGGTCTGTGTCAACTTTAACAACTTCTAGATTTTGAATTGTAACTTTTTCGTTACCATATTGACCAGCAAGTTTTTTACCTTTAAAAACCCTGCTTGGTAAACTGTTTGCACTCATAGAACCACTTGCTCTGTGAACGATTGAAACACCGTGAGTCATTCTGTGACGTTGATTATTCCATCTTTGAATAACACCTGTAAAACCACGACCACGAGTGAAACCTGTAACATCAACTTTTTCACCTTCTGCGAAAATTCCACAATTAATTTCATCGCCAACATTCAAGTTGTCATAGTTAGCATTTTCAATTTCTCTAACATATTTTTTGAAACCTACGTTAGCTTTTTTGAATTCGCCTTTTTCAGCTTTGTTCAACAATTTTTCTCTTGAATCTTTAAAAGCCACTTTTAAAGCTTTATATCCATCGTTTTCTTCAGTTTTCTTTTGAAGCACACTAACTGGACCAGCTTCTATAACTGTTACAGGCACAACCAATCCGTTACTTGCGAAAATTTGTGTCATTCCAAGTTTTTTGCCTAAAATTTCATTTCTCATAACGCTTGCCTCCTATAATTTGATATTGATATCTACGCCTGCTGGTAAATCCAATTTCATGAAAGCATTGATTGCTTTTGAAGATGGACTTAAAATATCAATTACCCTTTTATGTGTTCTTGTTTCAAATTGTTCACGTGAATCTTTATGTTTGTGTGGTGAACGAATAACAGTGATAACTTCTCTGTCTGTTGGTAGTGGAATTGGTCCACTGATTTTACAACCATTTTTGTTTGCAACATCTACAATTCTTAATGCAACTTGGTCGATTAAGGCATGGTCATAAGATTTTAATTTAATTCTAATTTTTTGTGTTGCCATTTTTGTTTTTTCAACTCCTTTTCAAATTTATTCTAAGCATTTACATTGCGCCGTGTGTTTCATAAGATTTATCTTAAAAAAATGCTTGAATTAATTTCGTTTAGTTTCTTTTCTAAACTAGGTTGGTTTAAGTTCTCTCGTCGCTACCCAAGGAAGGCACGTAGTAACCTTAAACTTCTTCCCTAAAATTACACAGCACGATTATTATATAACAAAAAAACGGCCATGTCAACCGTTTTTTTTAAATT
>CAJMEO010000001.1 GCA_905212505.1 uncultured Christensenella sp. | reverse complement strand
TAAAAATTTAATTAATGTTATAAAATAATCGTTATTCAACAAAATAAATTTAGGAGAAATTTTTGTATGAAATTAAAAAAGATTTTAACAATTTTCATATTTTCACTTATGGCTTTCACTGGAGTTTTTTTTGGATGTAAAGACAAATATAAAGACTTCAGCATTCAAGTTAATGGAGAAAGTGAGATTAAACTTAGGGCAGGGAATTTCGCAACTGACGAAGAACCTAATTCTAGGGAAATTGAAATTTTAATAAAAAATGCGCCAAACAATAATTGTCGCATTATTTCATACTCTGTTTCTCAAAATAATATTGTTTCAATTGAAGAGTTAACTTCATCAAGCAAGGATATAAAAAGATTTAAAATAACAGCACTAGATAATATTTCAGCTTTTGATCCTTCAACTGTTATCACTTTTAAATCGCTTGAAGGAAATAAAAGTTGTGAACTTAAAATCAATGTTGAAATTCCCATTTCAGGATTATCACAAAACTTAGATTACACTCCTTATGTTGTTAGTGATTCAAATCCATATTACATAGATGCTTCAAATGCTTTTAATTATTTTCCAAAAAACACAACAGAAAGAGAAGTTGAATTTAGTTTGGAAAATGAAATTGATGGCGTTAGTTTGTCAAAATCTGGCGAGATTAGGGTTAATGAAGAAGAATATTTTAAAAACGAAGATGTGTCAAGCAAAATAAAAGTTAGGGCAACAAGTAAAAAGCGAAGTGAATATTATGTTGATTTTTATGTTTCTGTTTTAAGAGATATTAAATTTGACAACTTAATTTTAAGTTATAAGTTGAATGGCGAAGAATATAAATTTTCTGGCGACACAGACACCGAAGCAATAAAATCTATTGGGGCTTTAATGCAAGAAGGAATTACCCTTGCAAGCAATCTTGAAGAAATGAAAAATTCAAGTTTTGCTGTGGGTGTTAAATCAGATTTTGGGCTTAACTTTAATGAAATTGAAGTTAAATTTGAAAGAATGACACTTTTAAATGTTTTGATAGAAACAAATTTAAAAGATAACACCGACAACTTGAAAAATTTCAATATTTATTCAACCAATCCCGGCGTTGATACAATTGTTGTTTATGTTAAATATAAAAATGTTGATAATTATTCAAAAACAATTCAAATTCCCGTTAAAGTTTTGGAATATCCAATATCATTGATTGTTAATAACAGTGTAAGCAATAGTTATGATATTTTTGATTATTACAAGGATAATTCTAAAGGTCAAGAATTTAATGTTAATATATCTCAAACAGGGGCATACGATAACAGTTTTAAAATTTACATTTCAGAAGAAGATTTTAATTTGGTTGAAATTAGATATCAAGATGAAGTTTTGGGATATAACGAATTAACAACCAGAGTGTTTGAAAATAATTCAAGTTTGTTTGTTTTGGCAAAAGAATCTCAAAACGATGAAAAAAGTGTGAAAATTAAATTTTATTCTAATATTTTGAGTGGTCAAGATTTAGATTTGATTGTTGATGACTTTTATTTAAATTTAATTAAAGAAATCAATTTGAATTTGGTGCCAGGGGTTAGAAGTTTAGGATTTGGAGATGGTGTTAAAGAAAAAAATTATTTCTATCTTGAAAAATCTAACTGCGAATTTGAAGTTCCATTTACGGTTAATAATGCTGCAATAAAATCACTTAACCGCTTTGTTAACATAGAGTTTATTGAAGGAGCTGAACTTGTTGATGTTTCACGTGATATTGAAAGTGGAAAATTTATTTTGAAAAGTAAAGGACAAGTTGGCGATGTTGAGTTTTATTTGAAAAGCGATAATGGAGTTGAAACATCACAAAAGAGTTTGTTTGTTTATGCTGGCTATGACGAAACAAGCATTGATAAATTTGAACTTGATTTGAACAGTAACAATATTAAAAAAGTTGCAAAAGAAAATAACGGTCAAATTGAATATGACTATTATTTGGGCACGACATATGGCAAAAATTCAGCAAATTTTAAAATAGTTAATCATCAAAAATCAAGTATATACAAAGTTGAAGTTAACAGCAGTAATGAAGCTATTAAAGTGACTATTCTTGACAAAAATGAATTGTTTTTCAATTTGTCTTGCCTTGCAAACGTTGAAGAAAGTGTGAAAATTACAATTTCAATTTGGGTTTATAACACTTTTGACAAAGTGAATGAAACTGTTGAAAAACAAATTGAAGATATAGAGTTTAATATTAACACCTATGTGCCATTAACTGGGGTTACTTTCACAAACGGCGAAATTTCTTCTGAAGTTACAATTGTTGATGGTGAAGGCCTTGACCTTGATAGTCTTGAAAATAAACTTAACATGCTTGACTTGAACAAACTCGTTAAAATTGAGGGCGTGACCGAAGGAAATAAAGGAAATATTAAGGTTAAGTTTAATTTCCCAAGTGAACTTAAAGAAGCGACTTATGATTCAGAACATAATGTGGCAAATCAAAATGATTTTCATCAAGAATTAAGCGATGGCGAATTATTCAACAAAATTTATTTCCATGTTTACAAAAATCATCAAAATAAATTTATTGATGGAAAGTTTATTTTTGGTTTAACAATTGAAATTTATGATTTGGCCGGAAGTGATGAGGCTTATTTGCTAACACTAAAAGTTGTTTTAACTGAGCAGGTGAAATCTGAAAAGGTTGAAATCAAAAATGATGGAGGCTTTGTTTATTTAAGCAATCAAGGAGTTGGGTTTGCGCAAATTGAAGCCGAAGTTATTGGTGAAAATTATAATGAAGCAACAAATAAGAGCCTAGAATTTAAAATTATTGAAGGGACAAGCGTAACTGTTGATAAAGATACAGGGGTTGTGTCATTTACTTCGGCAGGGGTTACTAAAGTTAGGGTTTATGCAAAAGGAAGCAAATATACAACAGGTGGAGAATATTCAATTTTTAGTGATGTTTATGTTGTTGTTGCTGATGGAAGCATGAGTTTTCCATACATTCTTGAAAATGTTCAAAACTTAAATGAAAATAGATATTACACATTAAACAAAGATGTTGAATTTAATCAATCAATCACAAAACAAGTTGCCGGAATTGATGGTAAATTTAGTTATGCAAAATATTCAAATTCAAGTTTTAGCGAAAATTCAGTTTATAGTTTAATTTTTAGTGGAACAGGAAGTGTGTTTAACATTAATAATAATGACGCATTAACTGCAAAACTAACCAACTTAAACATAATTTATAATCAAAACAAAGTTGAAGTTTCAGATGACTTTGGAATAATTGCAAAAGAAAATAATGGAGAAATTAAAAACTTAAATTTGATTTTAAACAACTTGCAAATTATTAATAATAACTTAGTTAACGTTGTTAACATAGGGTTGTTGTTTGCACAAAATAATGGTTTAATTGAAAATTGTTTTATAAGTTCAATTGATGCTGATTATACTAATGTTATTTTAGAAAAGGCTTCAGTCAACTTTGGTGGTTTTGTTGCTCAAAACATGGAAAATGGAAGTATAATTTCAAACTTTAATTTCTTAAAAAACATCAATCATGGCATGGCTAAACTAAGGATTGTTGATTTGAGCAATGTTCATAGTGAAAGTTGTGTTGCGGGTGTGGTTGCGAAAAATCAGGGCGTTTTAAACGGAATAAAAATTGATGCAAATATAACAAGTAATGCTAAATATGTTGGTGGAATTGCTGGAAAAATTGAAAGCAAGAACAAGGAATATAAAAATCTATATTTTAGCGGAAATATCATGGCAAGAAATTCAGATGCTGTTGTTGGCGGAATTAGTGCCTATGTTAAAAGTGAAATTGAAGATGCAAATAAATTTGATTTTACTTTGATTTTTGTTGAATTTGTTGGAAATATTTTGGAAAATTCGTCAAGTTTGTCTGGACACACTGTTGGTGGCTTGTTTGGAAGTGTTAATTTTGAAGGGGCTAACCAAACCAATATTAAATATGCTTATGTCCAAAATTTTTCAAAACTTTATAGTGGTGCATGCAATATTGAAGGCTTGGTTGTTGGCGGGCTTATTGGAACAAATGCCACTTCAACAAAACTTTCAGTTGTGTTTAGTGATGTTGTTTTGAAAGCAAAAGGCAATATTCAAGCAAATGATTTTAAAGGTGGAGCATTTATTGGAAACATGAATGCTAATCTTTCTGTTGATAATGCTTATAGCTATGTAACAGGTGTTCAAAGTTTTGTTGGAAATATTTTGGCGGGGAACTTAAAATTTAATAAAGTTTATTCAACAACTTGTGTTCAAGAACATCTTTCAACAGACAGCAAATACTTCTATGATAAAACGAATTATGTTAATGTTATAACAGTGAAAGATGAAAATGGCGTGTTGGTGTTTAATGATAACAAATATTTTGCTTATGTTAGCACAAAAAATGGTGGAAAACCATACTTGGTTTATAACGAAACAGATGGCTTTAAAAAACTAATGACAATTGTTGCAACAAGCATTGATGCTAAGCTTCAAGTTAAGAATGACGTTGAAAACAGCAATAATAAATATGTTTATGGAAATGGCGAAAATGTTGTTGTGATTAAAGATGACGAATTGAATAAGGGAGTAATTTACTTTAAAAACAATCTTGTTTATGACGTTGACGAAATTTTTAACATTTCTTCAACACCTAGTGATGCGGTTAATGACTTTGAGCTTGTAAGCTTAAATAATAATGTTGTTAGCATTGTTAATGGAAAACTTAAGATTGTTGGAATTGGAAATGCAACAATTGAAATTTATGCAAAACATAACACAAGTGTTAAAACTTATGTTTATTTGAGTGTAATAGAAAGAGTTGATACTTTTGATATTGAAAAATCAATTACTATATCAAAAGGTTCAACAAAACAAATTGATACAAAATTTTCACCAAAAACAGAAAGTAATGGATTATATTTTGTTTTGAATGATGATGTTAGTTCAAAATTGCTTATAAATAATAAAGAAGCAATAAATAATGAAATTTATCATTTGGATGCAAGAACAATATTTACTGGACTAGATCAAATTTCACAAACAACTATTGATGTTATGCCATATAGCATTGTTAGATTTGGTGATGAAAGTTATAATTTTATTGATTTTGAAAACAAAAAAAGTATAACAATTAAGGTTGTGAACAGTGCAAGCATAATAACAACTTCGGTTAATTATTTTGCAATTCCTGAAAACGAAACAATTGAATTTGAAGTTTATGTTGATTCAACTGGAGATATCCTTAATCAAAACTTAATTTTTGAAAGATATGGAGAATATCTTGTTAATTATTTTGAAATTGATGCTTCAAAGAAAACAATTGAAGGAAGCCTAACTAAATTTAATGTTAAAGTTACAGCAAAAGATGTTAGTCTTTCTGAGGATAGAGCATTTGAATTTGTTATTCGTCACAAAATCGGGGACGAACTAAATCAAAATGTTTCAGCAAAAATTAATGTGTTGTTAAAAAGTTCAAAGCTTCAAAACGTTGAATTGAATCATTTTTCAAGCACAATTACATATTATAATGCTTATGATTATGTCATTAACAAGGAAACAATTCCAAGTTATGAAATAACCAAAGGCAATCTTGGGGTTTTAAGCATAAACTTATATCCAAGTTTTGCAAACATTACAGACATTGATGTTACAAGTTCTATTGTGAATGGAAATAGAATTAATTTTTCACAACTAAAATTAAATGAAGAAAATAAACTTACTGTAACTTCGGCAAAAGACACATTGCCTCAAGGAATAAAGTTAAATGTTAATAAACAAGAGTTGCAAGAAAATGGCGGAAATATTTATGTTGGAACATTGCTTTCAACCGACATTTTGGATGACACGATTTTCACAATAACAGTTACTTGCTATTATGGTCTAGGACATAAATATCAGCCTGTAACATTAAATTTAAAAGCAAAAGCTTTAACAACAATAATACTAACCAATCCAAACGGAAGCGATGAAAATTTTGTTCCAAAGGGCGGAGAAATTGCTCTTAATATTAACACCATAAATATGGACGAAGACTTTGAAGGCGTAAGCACGGGCAACTTTAAATTTAGTGTTAACGGAAATGAATTGATAGACATTTATTATAATAATGTTTTATTTGAGGATATAAATGGCTTTAGATATGTGATTGAACCAGAAAGCAAAACAATATTTGGTTATAAGATCAACGAAAACAATCAATTGGTTATTTATTCTGATATTTTAAACAAAAGAAACACAAAACTAAAAATCACACCAACCTATTCAGCGAAGGTTAATGGAAAAGATACTATTAGTGAAGGTGCAACAATTGAAGTTTGCGTTGTGGACTATTTTGTTAATGGTGTTAAAGTGAGCGATTGTGAAGACGGGATTTTGAAAAACTATCTTGGCTCTTCAACAATGCTTAAAGCCGAACTTGAAGTTAATGGTTGCAAAAATTATATTTATTTTGATGCAAACGGAAGCAGTGTTGACAAATTTGAATATATTGATGAAAATGGTCTAAAACAAAATATTTCAGTATCAAATTTAAGTGAAAGGGAGTTAGAGTTTTCTAACATAAATTTAAAAATTCAAACATTAACTGAATTGATTTCAAAATCAAATTATTCTTGGAATTTAATCACACAAAACAGCAATGGAAATCTTGTTTATAATAACATTAAAGAAAACACTTCATATTCTAATTTTGTTGTTACAATCAATAGTGACGGTTATTATATTGTTACAGGAAAAAACATTTCTGAAAACCGAATGTTAATAAAAGTTAATATTGGTTACGATGATGGGCTTGTTGCATTAAAACAAGGTTCTAACAACGAAGTTTCATCTGAATTTGTTTTGGATGTGAAAACTGAATCTAGTTTAGATAATCCTGTTCCTATTAAAACTGTTGATGAGTTTGTTAAGATGTCTGATAATGGAAACTATATTTTGTTAAATGACTTAACTCTTCCAACAGATTTTGGTGGAATTAATGCAAAAATTTCAAGTTTTGATGGAAATAACAAAACAATTAACATTCAAGGATTTTCAATTTCAAGCACAAGTCAAACAAGTGTTGGTTTGTTTAATGAGATTTCTGAAAATTCAATTGTTAAAAACTTAAAAGTTAATGTTTTGCCAACACTTTATTATGCAAATAATGAGTATAATTATGGGCTTAATATTAATGCTCAAACATTGGCAAGCCTAAATTTCGGCGTGCTTTGTGGAACAAACAAAGGCGTCATCACAAATTGCCATGTTGTTAACACAAACTATAAATTAATAAACAATAAAAACGCTTATGAAAATATTGAAATTTTTGTGAATGTTAATGAAAGCATAGAAGCCAATGTTGGAGGTTTTGTTGGAGTTAACGATGGCTATATCACTTATTCAAGCATGAATGATAAAAACTCTAGCAATCAATTTACAATAACAGCAAAAGCACAAATGGCGGGATTTGTTGCAATTAACAACAAAAAAATTGCATCAAGTTATGTTGTCAACACAACAATATATAATAATTCATTAAGCAAAAACACTGCAGGATTTGTTGCAGTGAATGCTCAAGATGCTTCTGTTACATCAAGTTATGTTCAAGGTTACAGCAAAGAACCTTTAAAAGTGCTTGGAAATTCAATCACAGAAGGAGGCATTTTTGCAAATGGTTATGTTGGAGGATTTGTAACAACAAACTCAGGGAATATTAAAGATTGTTATTCAAATATTTTAATTAACACAAATAAACGTTCAAGTGGTTTTGTTTATGATAACACAAATGGCTATGTTGAAACATCTATAAGTGCATCAAGTGCATCAAAATCAACTCAAAGTTTTAGATATTTCACCGGAAATAATGAAGAAAATTTAACTTTAAATAATGATGGCGTTAAATATTGTTACTATTGGCTTGAAGGGCAAGATGTGAATGGTGAAGAAGGTGAATATGGCGAGCCGGCAAATGGCATTATGAGCCTTGATGATGCAAGTTACTTTGAAGGATTTATTAGTGATGGAACATCAAGTTCTGTTTGGTCATTTAATAAAGGTATGATGCCAAGACTTGTTGATGCAGATCAAGATATAGTGTGTGAGAGAAAACTTATTAATGAGAATTCTCAATCAAATCAAACAAAATATGAGTATGTATATATTAATAATAGTATAGGTAGTATCAATAATCCTATAATTGTTAGCACAACAGAACAATTCTTTAATGCTTTAACAAGCGAAGAAAATTTATATTCATATTATTTCAATGGAAAAATAAATAAAACAAAAATAAATTATAAACATATAAGCATTGTTAAAGACTTAGATTTATCAAAAATTATTGATATAAACAATGGTGAAACAAACACAACAACACAAGTGCAAAAACTTCAAGATATTATTTTTGCAGGAAGCCTAAATGCAAACAATATGCTTCTTGAAAATATTACAATTGCTGCAAAAAATGATAAATTAAAATACACTTCCTTTGGTTTGTTCAAACAAATTGGTGTTGAACTTGCTTATGATAATAATGGAAATATTAAAAATGATAAGTTAGATGAAGATAATTGTACGGTTGTTAAAAACATCAATTTTGAAATTGATGGCATTTCTGCAACAATAACTAAATCTGTTGGAACGCTTAGTGGTGAAGTTATCAACTCTAAACTTTATAATATAAGCATTATAAGCAACAGGGACGTTGTTGTTACTGGTAATAACATTGTTGGTGGTGTTGCTGGAAGAATTAGTGGAAACAGTTTTGTTAAAGGAGTTTCTAGCAATCTTGGCGTTAAAGCCACATTTGACAATAAATCGTCCAATTATGATTATTCATATCAAAGCACAAAGAAAATATACAAATATCCTTATGATGCTATTATTGATGACGAAAACTATAACGTTAACATCGTTGGCGGATTGTTTGGTGTTGTTGATATCTATAAAACAAGAATAGAAAACTTTGTTCAAAATGTTTCAAGTCAATCTTACTATGTTAATGCTGTTATTGAAAGAGAGCAAGAAGTTTCATTTGAGAATTCAAGCATTCAATTTACTAAAGTTGGCGGAGATATTCAAATTTCAGGTGACATTGTTGGTGGAATGTTTGGGCTTGTTTTGGAAGGAAGCTCAATTTATGACGCAAGATTTGTCTTGAATGAATCTAACACTCAAAACTTGATAGCAAATTATGCTGTTGGTGGAATTGCGGGTGTTAATAAAGGACTAATTTCTTATGCAATAGTAGAAACTGAACTTAATCGTCAAAGAGTTATTGACAAAACTTCTCAAAACGAATATTTAACAAGTTATTTATTCTCAAATTCAAACAACAAAGCATACTTTGTTGGTGGTTTGGTTGGAATTTTGGATGAAGGGATTTTAAATTATTCATATAACAAGGCAAATATCGATGCTAAAAGCAGTCGATTTGTTGGTTCTAGTGTTGGTGCTTTTATTAATTCTAGAATTGAATTTGTATATGCAAATTCATATCTTGCTTGCCAAGAAGAAGTTAATAATGCTGGCCTAATCACAACTCAAAAAGGTTATGCGGGCTTTATTGGAACAATTATTGAATTTAATGATAAAAGTTCAATTACTAATTTTGTGTCTTTATTAAGGAACACACAAACACCATCAAAATTTGGTCTTGCTAGTTTTGTTGGATATAATCAAGCAAAAAACATTTCTGAAAACAAAATTATTGGAGAATGTTTAAGCAATGTTTCAACAATATTTAATGGGATTGATATTAGTGTAGGAAGAATTGATAATAGCAAATCTTATAATGACTTTATAAGTCAAGTTAGTGGAACTTTTAATGGTTATGCTGAAAGTTCATGTTTTACACGCACGGTAAACCTTGACACTTTCTATAGATTGACTTATAACAAAAAAGGTTCGGTTAGATCGATTACTAGTGAAGATGATTTAAGGAATATGCTTTCAAAAGGCGTATGTGTTCTTGAAAAAGATATTTATTTAGAAAATCCTTGGGACCCACTTGGAAATTTTGAAGGCAAATTTTATAGTGCAAAAAGGCAAAACCGTAAAGAAGGTCAAAGCGAATATTATATTATTTATAATTTAACAATCAACAATCAATCAAAAAATGTTTCAGGGAATGTTGGCTTCTTTGCCTCAACTAATAATGCAGAAATAAGTAATATTACTTTTGTTGTTGGATCTAATTATACTGATCCTGCTAAGAGGGGTGAAGAATTTGTTAACACTGACCCAACTGAAGAAGACATAGATGAAAATTGGGGAAATGGAGCAAAACGTGGAATTAACATAATTAATCAAAATGTTGAAGCTAAATATGGTTTAGGAGTTTTGAGTGCTGTTGATAACAACTCTGTTATAACAAACATTAATATTAAGTTTAGTGATAATAATGGAATAGATAATAAAAGTATTATTACAACTAACTTAAATTATGTTGGTGGTTTAATTGGAAAAGCTAACGGCACAACAATAGGTTCTTTAAATGAAGGGTTGCCAGGCGTTACATTTGAAAATTTAAACATGAAACGTGAAGAGGCTAAAAACTTTGATACATATTTTGGTGGCTTAATTGGCCTTGCAAAAGACATTAAATGTTATAATGTTAACCTTAATGGTAGTAACAAAATTTATAATCTTCAAGGCAAAGAAAATCAATATAGTTATGTTGGGGGATTGTTTGGACAAATTCAAAATTCTGTTGTAAGCAATTGCACTAAAAAAGCTTTGGAGATAACACATAATGCTGATGGAATAGGCGGAACAGAAAGCAATATTTATATTGGTGGCATTGCAGGTTCTTCAAATGGATTAAAACTAAATAGCGTAAATTTAAGCGATGCTATTGTTAGTGTTGAAAACAACTATTCAAATCTAAAATCTTTATATGTTGGCGGTTTGATTGGTGAAAGCAAAAATTCAACAATTCAAAATGCTGTTTTGTCAAAAACTTGTCAAGTTTTGGCAAATGATAAAACACAAACAAGTAACTCTTCAAACTTTATTGGTGGAGTTTGTGGATATTCTGAAGGCGGAAATATTCTGCAGATTATGAATTCAGCAAGTGTTGAATTGGAGGCAATATCATCATCTGGCATATCTCGTGTTGGTGGGGTTGTTGGAAGCAACGGGCTAAACGAAAAAGGAAGCGTAATTTCAAACATTATTTGCACTTCTAGTATTTCTGTTAAAGATAAAGGCAAAAAAGATGTAAATGTTGGCGGACTTTTGGGTTATAACTATTGTGGCGGAGAAAGCAATGTTAACAATTCGTTATTTGTTGGCATGATAAAATATTATTGTCAGTCGTTAGATTATATTGGTGGGCTTATTGGAAATGACTATAATTCTAACACCAGCACAACACCAATAAATTATGAAAATTGCTATTTTATTGAAGACGTGTCTTTGACTCCTTCAAGAAACACTGAATTTGGTGCTCACAACAGCGATAATACTTTTGCAGGTGCTGTGAAATTTAGTGATTTTGTTAATGGGTATATAGGAATTGTAAAAGAAATCATTAACAAAAATGAATTTTACAAACAAAAACTTGAAAATAATGAACTTAAAGATCCTGATATTGATTCAATTGAAGGCGAAGATATATATTTCCATGAAGGAAGTGTTTATAATCCAATTTCTGTGTCAAGTTTAATAAGTTTTGAAGATAATAAATATTATTTAATTAAGAACGACTTAAATTTTACAGAAACAATTTCAGAGATTAAAGGGGATATCATTGGCGATGGTCATAAATTTGTTGTTAAGAAAACTTTTGCAGAATCAATCAGCAAAAATGCAATAGTTTCGGGTTTAACTTTTGAACTTTCAAGTGACAACACATCAAGTTTTAATGGAAATGTGTTTGTAAACAACGTTCAAACAATAGTGGCTGAGGATAACTATGGTGTGATTTACAATTGTGCTGTTAAGGGCAACATTTATGCAAACGATGTGGCAGCTAGTCCTGTTGTTTTGAATAATGCAGGCGTGATTAATGTTGTTACCAGTTTGTCGCATCTTGTTGCAAAAGGTTTAACACAAGATGACGCTTATGTTTCTGGATTTGTTAATAACAATAGCGGAGCAATTTACAACTCAATTTCAACTGGTAATATTGAATTTATTGAAGCAGGTGAAATAAAAAATTATAATGTTGGAACAAAATATAATGAAGATATTAGAAAAATTTTTGGTTTTGTTAAATCTAATTTAGACACAATGGCTAACTGCGTTTCAGCAATAACACTTCCTTTGTCAGACAAATATTATGAATCATTTGGCTATGACAAAACAACAAGCAAATTTGCAAATTGTTTTATTGATATTGCGGCAAACGGAAATTATTATGACTATTCAATTCCAAATGGTGTTTATTATTATAGTTTTGATGAAATATTTAGCAAAGAAAAAGATTTCAGCATCAGAAAAAACAATGCAACATCAAATATGTGGTCTGAAAACCTTCCTGAAATTTTGTTTGGTTATGCTTATCCAAGCATTGCAACTTACAAAACGAATGATTTTGCTAAAAACTTGCTAACAACAAAAACAAATGAAGAAAAATATTTAATCAACAACTTAAGTTCTTTAAATTTTGTTGTTAACACATTGAATGAAGAAGAAACAATAACTGACATTAAAATCAAACAAATCGCTTCATTTATGGGGGCAGTAAACAGAAAAACTCAAAACGCAACAGACGAAATTGCATTGAAAGCAAAAAATTTAAAGATTAAAAAATCATTAAATTTCGACGGAAGTGATTTTGTAATTTACAATTTATTAATGACTTCTGAAATTGATAAAGAAAAATCTGAAAGTGTTGTTGGGTTGTTCAGTTGTGATGAAGCTAATAAAAATATTGTTATTGCAAATTTAGCTTTAATAAGTGCGAAATTTGAAGTTTTAATATCAGATGTTTCAGATGAGAACGACAAATATAATGCCGTTAAAGATGTTTATGCAGGGGCACTTGTTGCAAAAAATAATGGAAATGTTAGCATAACAAGTTGCTATGTTGATGGCCAAATGATTTCTAGCAACGAAATTATGAATGTTACAAACTATTCAAATGCAAAAAATATATATGCTGGGGCTTTTGTTGGCTTTGCTAATGGCACAAACACTAGCAATTGCAAAATTGAAAATAGCATTAACAAATTAAATGTTAATCTAGATTATTTGGTTGCAAAAATTGTAACTTCAAAAGAAAAACAAGCCTATAGTGTTAATGTTGGTGGCTTTGCAGGAAAAGTTTCTAATATGACATTAAACAATAACTATAACTTTGGTGATGTAAGTTGTTCAAGTGCAAAAGAAGCAAATATTGGGGGAATTGTTGGCTTTGTTGATGGCGGAGCATTGACAAATAACTCAGTCTTTGGGGTTGTTTCATATAAAGGGGCTTATCTTGGATATTACGCTTCGGCGGATGATGATGATTTGATCTATAATATTAAGGCGATAGCGGGAAAAGTTTATAATATAACTAATAATACTGGGAACAAATATAATTCTTCATTAAGTTTGGTTGAGGATGCAAACAATTCTGAATCAGTTTTAACAGATTTAACAGATTTAATAGGGGCTAACATCACTTGGAATGATTTTGCTGACAACACAAAAACAGCAACAAACATTTTTGAAAAACCTAATTTTAAAATTGTGACCGAAAACTCTTGGGCATTTGAAGACGATGTGATTTATATTGTTGATGTTACGGGTGAATTTACTTTTGCATACGAAACCGTTCAAAACGAACAAGGTGAAAGCGTTTCAAAGAAAAACTTAACAAACACAAAAATTTTGTTTGTTAATGAAACAACCACAACAATATCTTCAAACATTTTTGACACTCTAACAAACTGCACAATTTCAAACTTAAAAATTAAAGCAAGTCAAACACTTCACAGTGCAGCACTTGCAAACAAAATTGAAAACACAAATTTATATAATATAACCTTGGATGAAATATATTTTAACAGAACAAGTGAAACTTCAAGTTCAAAAACTTCATCTGATTATTGCATTGGGTCGATTGTTGATGTGGCTGAGGTTTCAATACTAACGAATGTTAAAACATTAAAAGGCAGAGTTGAAGCAGTGTTTGAAAGTGACATTGATGCAAAAACCCTTTATGTTGGCGGAATTGTTGGTCTTTCAAAACAAACTCTATTCAACAATTGTGAAAATAATTCAACTGTTACAACCGCAAGTACATCAAGCAGTTTTAACAATATCTACACTGCAGGAATTAGTGGAAAAACTGAAAAGGGATATTTATTTAAGTGCTCAAACTTTGGCCTAATTTATGCAAAAAATGCACACAAAAACAATATTGGCACATACACTGCCGGCATTGTTAACGGAGAAAATTCTAACGACATTATTTCGTTCTGTAAAAACGAAAGCAAAATTAAAGGTGTGAACAATTATTCAGGCTCTTCTGCTATAAACTTTGTTGGCGGAATTGCAAATAATGGCACGATTTTGTATTGTATTAACAAAACAACAATTATGTCAATTTCTCCTTCAAAATCAAATTCAGTTGTTGCAGCAGCAATAAGTGCAGGGAATGCAACAAGTGTTTACTATTCATATCAACTTGGTGGTGTGATGAGTTCGTCACAAGCCTACACCATAACAAGTGGCACGGCATCTTATTGTTATACTCTTGGTGGGGGCTACACAACACTTGCACCAGATCGTATTCCAGACATTTCACCAAATGCAAGCAACAATAAATGTTTTGGTCTTGATGAAATTTTGGAAACAACTTCTAATTCCGATAAAGAGCAATGGTGGGAATATTTTGCTGGCAAAACAGATGAAAGTGGAAATGTTGTTATTGAAAAACTTTCAGATTTTGTTGTGTCAACAGATAACAATTTCACACAACCAAGAATAAAATTGATTGATCTAGACGCATTTACGTTGAAAACTGATTCTAGTGCATATCTAATTTCAACATCATTTGAATTGTGGTATTGGTCAATGTATGCAGACAAAACAACAAAGGATGTCAAACTTGTTGACGATATTGACATGACTGGATACACATACATCACTCCATCAACTGAATTTAGTCGCACATTTGACGGGGGATATCACACAATTTCAAATTTAACAATTAAAGGAATTGAATTAAACTTGGGCACAGAGGAAGACCCTAAATATGCAACAGTTTGGGGCTTTGTCAGTCAAAACAGCGGAACAATTCAAAACATTAATTTTGAAAATCCAAGCATTAAGATCACAGATTTTGGCGGTTCTTGCAAAAAATATGTTTCTGTTGTTGCTGGGCAAAACAGCGGAACAATTCAAGATGTTTTGGTAAGTTCAACAGAACAAGGATTGTCATTTATTGATATTGATGTTTCAATAACTCAAAATATTTCAGAAAATATTGATCTTAATTCAGGTGTTATGTCAGCTGAAAATAGTGGCCATATCACTTCTTGTGAAGTTATCAATTTTGACCAACCAGCAATAGAATCTTCAGTTGTTATTGATGTTGAATTTATGTTGGCAAATTTCAATGGTAATGGAATTTACACTCATATTGGCGGAATTTCAGGAATTAACACCGTAACCGGAATTATTGAAAATTCATATTTCTATTCTTCAATAAATTCGACCGCAAAAACAAACGGAATGAGGGGTGTTGGCGCTGGAGATGAAGTTGGGGCAGATATTGTTGGCATAACTTTCTATTCTGAAGCACAACAATATGTTGGTGCAATTGTTGGGTCTAATGAAGGCACTGTTTCAAGTTGTTATGCTCCAAAATTAGATTCCACTTTGTATGTTAAAACGGAAAATTTATTTAAATCTGAAGAAACAGGCGTATCTATAGAGCAAGTGGGAATGATTGCTGGAAGAGTTAGCACAACACTTCTTGTTGATAGTCTTATCGCAGCAAAAGTAATTAAAAAATATGGCAAAAAAACAGTTGAAGCCTTAAAATATTTGAAAAATGCCATTCCAAAACTTAAAAAGATTTATGGCGCTGCTAAGGCGGCAAGCAAATTGAAAATTGCCAAAACATTTGGAAAACTTCTTAAAGGGGCAGTTAAACCAAGCGTTATTTTAACTATCATTTCATTAACAATTGAAATTTCAAAAGAAGCTCAAAGAGTAAACAGCTTTAAGCATGAAGTGAATACTATTGGCTTGACAGATTCGGATTCAATTCTAATTCCGGATTCAGACTCATTAGAATTGCTTGATAAAAAAAGTGAAATACTTTCTCCATATACTTCGGAAAATGCTGTTGACACTTCAAAACAAAAGTACATTCCAGCAAAAATTGCATTTAACAAGAAATTTGTTTTGTTAAGCAACTTACAAGTTGAACCAAAACAAGAAAACGAAAAATATTATGTATATAACGTTAACGAACTTGCTTATGCATTAAGTCACAACATTGTTAAAAACATTGTTTTGATGGATAATATCAGCATGGCAGGCAAAGTTTGGGATTCGCTTTTGACTGTTTCGTCAGGCCTTACAATAACCGACAACGGCTTTAAAATTGTTTATGGCTCTAATGAAAACTTTGAAAATGATTATACTGATACTGAAAAAGGTTATAAGAATATTCTTGTGAAAAAGGAAGGTGATGCAAATGAATATGGAAGATTTGAAACAGTAAGCAGAAATCTAACCAAAGTTGCATATGAAAACTTTAAAGAACGTTTCAGAAAAGTTTGGGAAGAAGAGTATATAAAAGAATATCCAGACAAATTTGGCGAAGATAAATCTGAAAATGACAAAAATTTAACCTTAGACAATGCATACGCGGCTTTAGGTAATGATGATGATACTTTTGTTGTTCAATACGCTCGTCAACTTGAAGTTGTTGCAGATGCTATGACAACTTATCGCTATAATGGCTCAACCCATCAAGGCATAAATTTCTATGGCAAAACTATTATAATAAACAAAGACTTAGATGTTTCAAGCATCAATATTGACTCTCTTGATATTTATGACTATGAAGATTATAACGAAAATCAAATTATGTATGTTTGTGATGATAGGCTTGTGACTGAAAGCGAGTTGATAACAATTTTAAGCACAAACGAAAATGCTGTTTATTATCCTGCTTATAAAGTTCCAGATTTTGTTAAAAGCGAAAATGATAATGTAGATTACATTTCAGAAGTAACAAAAAGTGGTGCACGTAAAGCCTTTATGGGAACAATTGAAGGGAATAATAAAACTATAAAATTAGGAAATTCTTGCAAGTATTTATTCCTTCAACTTGGAGAAACGGCAACCGTTAAAAACCTTACTATTGACGCAACTTATTTCCAAGTGGTAAACGATGGAGGTGTTTCATTATTCTCTTTTGGTGTTTTGGCAAATTGTGGAAAAATAGAAAATATAAAATTAATAACTCAAGAAAATATTTCTATTAATCAGGAAGTTGATTTTGCTGAAAACCTTATAGATAAACCAGAAGGTGGCTATCCAAGCACATTAGAAGCAACAACAACAAGTTCAGATAATGTAAATTTGGGCTCTAACCTAACCTTTGGTTTGTTCAGTGCATTAAATTTTGGGGAAATATCTGGATGCGAAATTGATAATGACCTTACTATCACTTCAAATATAACCTTAGACCACAGTTACGGAACAACAAGCGTTTATTTAAGAGATAAAGACGGAGAACTCGTACAAAAGGATGATGGTTCATATTCTATTACTCAAATAAATATTAATTCTGATAAACTTAAGGTACAAACAGATGAAAGCATAACTCAGGAAATAGATCCTAACCCTTATAAAGGAAAACCTCGTGAAACAACAATTAATCTTGAAATGGGCGTTATTTGTGGCTTAAATCATGGAAAAATTGAAAATATTAATTTGTCAGGAAGAACAATAAACATCAACGCAAAAGCAACAAACACTTGCTATGATTTGACAAATATTGAGGGCGTTGATGAAAGAGATCAACAAAAGACTGGTGAAAACATATTTAACACAAAAGGCATAAATTCAACAATTAACCTATCATCAAGTATTGGATTAATTTCTGGTTCAAATGAATATTTTGCTGGTTCAACAGAATCCACCGAAGAATCCACCGACAAGATAACAAACATTCAAATTGCAAACTGTCAATTAAATGTTTTTGAAAACTTGTCTGGATGTTTTGGTCTTGTTTCAGGATATTCTGAACTTGGCTTTGATGGTTGCTCAGTTTTGGGCTGTAGCATTTCAAACTCTTTGGAAACTCCTGATGGCGATAAAAGCAATACAAGTGAAATTAAAGTGACAAAGGGCTCATTAACTGGAAGAATTTCTCCTTGCGTATATTCAGTTAAAAAATCTACGGAACACAATAATATATTGAAATATGTTGAACTTCACACGGCACATATTCCACAAATCACAAATTGTTTTGCAACAGGTTATGCTTTATGTGGAGAAGAAAAAGAAATAATAATTGGCAAAAAAGAAAAAGCTGTTGATGTTTTAAACGACGAAGACAAAACAGTCACTGCACAATTTAGTGAAATTATTGTTGGAACTTATGAAGAAAATGGTGGGACTAAAAATATTGTTAGCGGGCTTTGTGAATTCTTCTTCAACGATATAGATAATGCAAGCCTTACTTATGACGACACTGCAAAACGTGCTGTTGCAACTAATCATAATAATAATAATACTAATGAAATTACAATTAAAGTAGGGAGGTGTTCCGAATTGTATGAAAGATATATTTCAGGGTACAACGGAACCAGAGTTAATGTAAGTTATGACGATTGCAATCCGTTTGGCATGATTGCTGGGGATTTTGGAGAAATTACAAGTCTTTCTAAACACACATCGCAGTCGGCATCTGAGTCTACAATTGTTGCCTTCAATTTCCTTAGTGAATTGTTTGCCACATTTATGGGGAATTTTGAAATATCTACAAACGGTACGGAATACATCCCAACCGTCAGTGGAAATGCTCTCAATAGTTACACCCAATTTTATAATAAGGCGATAGAGCTTTATAACAGTTCGCTTGTTTCGTTTACCAAGAACGTGAACAACGATCTCACCAGAAGCGCGGTGATAGGCGTAAATCATCCATACACGATGGCTTTTGGAGGCGACATAAGTCCAGAACTCATCGATTTCCAAACAGTCATAGCAAACTTGTTTGGGTTTAGTTCTAAAACGGAATTTATGAACTACGCTCAAGACCTTGCCGATACTTACGCTCAGCACAGAACTAACATCACGAATTCCTTGACCACGAACGAGGCACTTGAGAATGGCTGTTTCTATACCAGCAATGGTTCCTTTGTATTTCCTATCGCCGTCAAAAATGAATTGGCGTCCACAGTTCTTGCATATGTAATTTTGGACACCAGTGGACTTGTGTCCGTTTGGGTTAACGATATTACTGCCGCACTTTGGGCAACAAATTTCAATAGTTCTTACCATACAGATAGTATAATAAATAATGAGTTATATTGCAAAAACATACTTTTTGTAACAGGATCGACAAAGAGCACAAAAGCAAGGGCATATTTGGAACACAATGTTAAAGTTAATGACACTGACACCTATAAAGTTATCCCTGATGTTTCGTTTGACGGCATGATTGATGTTAGATTGAAAGTGACTTTAAAATCTAACGATTCAATGATTTGCTATTTAGCAGATGGGCAAGATATGTATGTTTCAAATGGCAAATTGGTAGATTTTGTAACCTTTGATTTGGTTAAGGTTGCTGAAGATGGTTTTGAAGGTATAGGTAGCACATATAGCACAAATAAAGAAATTACAATCAATGGCGAGAAATTTATCGCATCGGTTGAATATGGCAGTGTTGAAACTGTGCTTGATGGTGGTTGTGGCTTCAAACTTAAAATTTTATATACTGGACTGAAAGTTAAAACTCCATTAATTGAAGGTAAAAGTTTAAGCGAGGTTAGTGGTTACTTAAAAGATGGAATGTCTTTTGTTGAGCCACTAGACACTGTGGTTGACTTGAACAACGCTTATCATGTTAACTATGAGTTCACAAAAGGTGGAACAACCTACACTTTTAACAATATTGAGATAATTCCAACCGATTTAAATGGAAATTTGTATCAACAATCTAACAATTAACAAACAAAAGCCGATGTTTATAAAAATTATTTCGCCCTGCCAAAGAAATTTTTGGTGGGGGCGAAAATGATTTTTAATTAAAATTAGATTTTGATATAATAGTAATGAAATTAGATTTTAATCTTTTATAGCAATTAAGCAAAACAAAAATAAAAAAGGAGGACGGTCCAATGGGTTAGGAAAACAAACTTAAGAAAAATCTCTTAGCGAGTTTACATAGATGTAATCGAAGGAGGGAGATTCCAATGAAAGGCAGAGGCCCATAGCACTTTGAAAAAAGAATATAAAGAAAGAGAGGTTATTAAGTGAAACTTCGGGATATTTGTTAAAAGAGCTATCTGATGACGAGAAAGTCAGATAGCTCTTATTTTGTTTTATAAGAAACCACAGATTTTACAGATGATTCCGCCGAAGAAAATCAAGAATATAGCCCGTGCATTGCTGCTCCCGCAAAAACAGGACCTTGTGCGTGCCTCCTTCAATGAGTCTGAGCTGGCTGTTTGGGATCTGCTCTGCCATCCAGCGGGTGTGGGAGGTCTTTATGAGATCCCGGGTTCCGGCAAGGATCAGGACCGGTGCCTGGATATGCTGCAGGCGTCCGGCAGAAAGATGCGGGGAGTCCGTTAAGAGGGTGTTGAGCTGCAGGCGTTTCGTCAGCTGCAGGCGCAGGGAGCTGTCTGGCAGCCTGTTTTTCAG